>JAOPYP010000723.1 GCA_025964635.1 Actinomycetes bacterium
GGCCAGGGCGCGCAGGCCCGCCAGGCGGATCCCCCGCGGCCCGCCCAGCCTGGCCCCCGGCTGGCTGGCCGGCTCAGCTGGGCCCGGCCTGTCCCCGTCCCCGGCCGGGCGGATCCGCAGCCAGCCCGCGAACCGGTCCAGGCCCGCCACGGCGTCGTAGTCCGCCCGGAACCGCGCCGTCCTCAGTCCGGTGATCCGCTGGTGCGCCGGGGAGACGAACGCGCGGTCCGCCGGGTGACCGGCCCGGTTCTGGGCTGCGGCGGCCAGCGTGTCCAGCAACCAGCCGTGGCACTGATCGGCAGGCAGGTCGCGTAACGTGCGCCAGACCGTGGTGGCCGCCTCGAAGGCGGCCTGGACCAGGTCGCCGGCCACGGCCCGGTCCGCGTCGGACAGCACGCAGGCGCCGCCGAACAGGTCCCGGGCGTGGACAGTGAAGCAGGCGGCTAGTTCCTCGGTGTCGCGTGACCAGTTCCTGAACTCGTTAGCCACTCGGGCCTCCACGAGAAGAGCAGTGAGGGCCACTAAGCGCCTGAGCGCGACTGAGCACGTGATGATGCAGCAGGACGGCCGCTGGCGCGTGACTGCCGCACTGATGGCGCCGGAGATCCCCGGCGCGCTCCGGTGACTGCTGACCGCGCGTGGCCGCCCCCCTCCCCACCCCGGGTAGCCTGTCGCGAATGGCGCTCACCAAGGATAAAGCGCGGTAAGCGTGGAAAGCCAGGTTTTACGGCCGGACAGTATTTTACGGCCTGACACTGGTGCTAAGCCGGGAAAGAGGCGGGTCCAGGGCAGTCCGCCTTTTGGCGCTTTCCGCCGGCGCTGACCCGGGTACCGGCCGGGCCTTTCCGGCCGGCACGATCACGGCGCGGGTGCGGGCGGGCACGTCCGCACGGAGGGTGCGGGTCACGGCGAGCCCGGCGGCGGGCCGAGGTGGGCGGCGGCCACCCGCCTGGGCACGACCATGCGCCAGGCATCGGTCACGAACTCACGCATCTCCGCCTGCCCGAGGGTCTCCATCCAGGTGTCGATCCACTGGTAACGCTGGTCGCTGGGGCGGTCCAGGAAGAAGCGGCCGGGCTCGGCCGCGATCAGCCCCGGCCGCTCGTCCCGGGGGAAACCGAAACCCATGATCGTCTCGTCGGGGGAGACGGCCGCGTAGACGATCCGGCCGACCCGGAACTTGACCCAGTCACGGATCAGGTGCTCTTCCGTGCGGGGCAGCGAGAGTGCGACGGCGCGCACCCCGGCCAGCGTCACCATGACCCGATTGTGCCGCCCCGCCGGTGTGCTCAGGGGCATAACGGCGAGCGGCCCGGGGTTAGCCGGACCTGGGACCACGGACCGAGCTAGCCCCGGGGGCCACCCGCATCGGGCCCCCCGGAGCCGGGAGACGGAGTAGCGATGCCACAGGCAGTCCGGTTCGATGACTACGGCGGGATCGACGTGCTCAGGGTCGAGGACGTGCCCCGGCCGGTGCCGGGGGAGGGGCAGGTGCTGGTCCAGGTCAAGGCGGCCGGGATCAACCCCGGCGAGGCCAAGATCCGCGAGGGCATGCTGCGCGAGCGGTGGCCCGCCACATTCCCCTCCGGCCAGGGCAGCGATCTGGCCGGGGTCGTGGCCGAGACCGGCCCCGGGGTCACCGGGTTCCCGGCCGGGGATGAGGTCATCGGCTACACCGACAACCGGTCCAGCCAGGCGGAGTACGTTCTGGTCGAGGCCGCCAACCTGGCCGCGAAGCCGGCCGGGGTGCCGTGGGAGGTGGCCGGGGCCCTGTTCGTGGCCGGCGCCACCGCCTACGCGGCGGTGCGGGCCGTCGCCCTCACCCCGGGTGACACCGTGGTGGTGGCCGGCGCCACCGGCGGGGTGGGCTCGATCGCGGTCCAGCTGGCCCGGCGGGCCGGGGCGACGGTGATCGGCCTGGCCAGCGAGCGGCACCACGCGTGGCTCACCGCGCACGGGGTGATCCCGGTCAGCTACGGCGAAGGCGTGGCCGGCCGCATCCGCGGCGCCGCGGGCACAGTGGACGCCCTGATCGACACGGCCGGCGGAGACTACGTGCGGCTGGCCCTGGAGGACCTGGGCGTCGAGCCGTCCCGGGTGGACACCATCGTGCGCTTCGACCTGGCCGAGAAGTACGGCATCAAGGCCGAGGGCAACGCCGCCGGGGCCAGCGCCGCCACGCTGGCCGAACTCGCCGGGCTGATCGCCCGGGGCGAGCTGGAGGTCCCGGTGGCCGCGACGTTCCCGCTGGCCGAGGTACAGGACGCCTACCGCCGGCTGGACGAGGGGCACGTGCTCGGCAAGATCGTCCTGATCGTCTGACACCGGAACCGCACCCGGGAGGGGACGCCCGTTTTGCCGCGCTCTCCCCGGGTAGGCGGTCCGGGCCAGCTGCAGGCAGCGCAGGCGGTCCAGCCGACACGGGAGATCCAGGTCATGGCACCTGACCAACAGCGCACGTCTGCGCCGCCGCCCGTTGACCAGCAGCGGAGTATCCCCCCGGAGCGGCAGGTGTCCGGCGGCCCGGACTCACCGCTGGAGCTGGGCGCGGCCGGCTGGCGGAACACGCTGAAGCGCACGGGGAAGAAGTTCGTCCGGGACCGCTGCTCGAT
>JAOPYP010000756.1 GCA_025964635.1 Actinomycetes bacterium
CCCGGGCGCCTCGCGTGGCTGGGTGACCCGGACACGATCCTCCTGGTGGAGGATGACGCCGGCGACGTCCTGCTGGTGGAGGAACTCCTCGCGGACAGCGGCATGCAGGCCTCGCTGATCGCCGCACGCTCACTCGCCGAGGCCACCGGCCTGCTCAGCCAGGGCCCGGCGCCCGGCTGCATCCTCCTGGACCTGCACCTGCCCGACGTGCAGGGACTGGACGCAGTCACCCAGATGCTCGCCGCCGCCCCCGGAGCGCCCGTGGTGGTGCTGACCGGGCTGGCTGAGGAGAGCGCGGGGCTGGCCGCGGTCGCCGCGGGCGCCCAGGATTACCTGATCAAGGGCCAGGCGCCACCGGACGTGTTCGGCCGCGCGATCCGCTACGCCACCCAGCGCAAGCACGTGGAGCAGGCGTCAGCGGCGCTGCAGCGCAGTGCGCTGCGGGCAGAGGAGAACGCCCGGATGGAGCGGGCCCTGCTGCCCACCCCGCTGATCCGCACCGGGGCGTTCGAGATGGTCAGCCGGTACCGTCCGGGCCGTGCCAATGCCCTGCTCGGCGGTGACTTCTACGACGTGGTCGAGACCCCGGACGGCGTGGTGCACGCGGTCATCGGCGACGTCTGCGGGCATGGTGTCACCGAGGCCGCCATCGGGGTCTGCCTGCGGGTGGCCTGGCGGTCCCTCGTCCTGGCGGGCATGGCCCCGCAGGCGCTGGCGGGACTGCTCGAGCAGATGCTGATGGCGGAGCGGGAGGACGATCACCTGTTCGCCACCCTCACCCACCTGGTCTTCGGCCCGGACCGGCGCAGCGTGCGGGTGCTCCGGGCCGGCCATCCGGGGCTGCTGCTGCGCACCCCAGAACGCGTCGAGCTCGTGGAGGGACCGGCGGGGCCCGCGGTGGGCCTGGAGTCCGGCATGTCCTGGCCGGAGCAGGAGCTGCCGCTGCCCGCGGCCGCGGGCCTGGTGCTGTTCACCGACGGCCTGTTCGAAGGCCGGGTGGGGCCAGGCAGCCAGCGGCTCGGCGAGGAAGGCCTGCTGGCCATGGCCCGCGACCTGGCCCTGCTGCCCCCGTCCGGTTTCGTGGATACCCTGCTGGACGCGACCGAGGCGGCGGCCGCCCCCTACGGCGGACTCTTCGACGACGTCGCGATCGTCCACCTCGGCTGGAAGGCAGTGCCGTGAGCGTACCCGGAGCGCCGGAACGCCGGCGCCGGCTCCGGGAACTCACCGTCCAGGGCTGGTTCCGGCTGGTGTTCGCCGTGCTCGCGGCTCTGGTCGTGCTGGCCGCCGTCGTCGTCGCGGTCCTGACGGCCCGTACGCGGGCGATCTCCAACCAGCTGGCGAACTCGATCCTGCCCGCTCAGGCCCAGGCGTACCGGCTGCAGGGCGCCCTGGTCGATCAGGAGACCGGGGTCCGCGGCTACGGCCTCACCGCCGACGCGCGGTTCCTCGGGCCCTACACGGCGGGCCGGGCCGCCGAGCAGGCGGCCGCGGCCCAGCTTCGCGCCCTGGTCGGTGGCCAGCAGCCGCTGGCCGGGGACCTGGCCCGAACCGAGCGGGCCGCTCAGGCCTGGCGCACCGGGTACGCCGTCCCGTCCATCGCCCGGGCACGCGGGGGCCCGCTGAGCGGCACCAACCTGGCCCAGCTGGACCGGGGCAAGAACGCCTTCGACCGGCTCCGGGGGCTGTCCGCCGCCCAGAACGCCCACCTGGCGGCGCACGCGGTGGCCGACCGGGCCGCCCTCGGCCGGGCCCGGGTCCTCCAGAACTGGGTGTACGTGACCATCCTGGTCGTGTTCCTGCTCGCGGCGGCGGCACTGGCGATCATGCTGGACCGTTCCGTCATCCGGCCGCTGCACCGGCTGCGCGCCGCCTCCGACGAGGTGGCGGCCGGTGACTACAGTCACCAGATCCGCCCCACCGGCCCGGCGGATCTGCGGGCCGTGTCCGCGGCCGTCGAGGGGATGCGCAGCGAGCTGGTCACGGCGCTGGACGCCAGCCGCGCCGCGCAGGACGTCGCGGCCCGCCAGGCGGCCGGCCTGGACGCCCAGGCCGCGGAACTGCGCCGGTCCAACGGCGAGCTGGAGCAGTTCGCCTACGTCGCCTCGCACGACCTGCAGGAACCGTTGCGCAAGGTCGCATCGTTCTGCCAGCTGCTGGAGAAGCGCTACAGCGACAAACTCGACGAGCGGGGCCTGAAGTACATCGAGTTCGCCGTGGACGGCGCGAAGCGGATGCAGGTCCTGATCAACGACCTGCTCACCTTCTCCCGGGTCGGCCGGGCCGGCGACGAGCGCGTGGCGGTGCCGCTCGACCAGCCGCTGGACGCGGCGGTCACCGCTCTGTCGGCCGCGATCGAGGAGAGCGGGGCGGTCATCGAGCGGCCCGGGCCGATGCCGGAGGTGATGGGCGACCCCACGCTGCTCGGCATGCTGTGGCAGAACCTCATCGGCAACGCCATCAAGTTCCGCGTGGCGGACCGCGCCCCGGTGATCCGGATCACCGTGGACGAGCAGCCGGACGGGGGATGGCAGATCGGCGTGGCCGACAACGGCATCGGCGTCCAGGCCGAGTTCGCCGAGAAGATCTTCCTCATCTTCCAGCGGCTGCACGGACGGGACGCGTACCCCGGCACCGGGATCGGCCTCGCGCTGTGCAAGCGCATCGTCGAGCAGCACGGCGGGGAGATGTTCCTGGACACCAGCTATTCGGGGGGCACGCGTATCTACTTCACGCTGCCCGCCTCCGCCACGACGTTGAGCCGCCTGGCCGGCCACGCCGAGGTCAGCGGCGCCGTAACCCTTCCCGGCCCCGCGAGCGGCGCCGGGAGCCCCAGCGACGGCTCCGGTCCGGGGGATCCGGCCGAAGCGGGCGGCGAGAACACCGGCACCATCGGCGAAGGGACACCGCATGTGCGACCTGGAACAGATCGAAGTCCTGCTCGTCGAGGATGACCCCGGCGACGAACTGATGACGCGGGAAGCCTTCGAGGACAACAAGATCCGCAACCGGCTGCATGTGGCCCGGGACGGGGAAGAGGCACTTGACTTCCTGTACCATCGCGGCGCGCACGCCGATGCGCCGCCTGCGGACCTGATCCTGCTCGACCTGAACCTGCCCAAGTACGACGGGCGGCAGATCCTGGAGCGGATCAAGTCCGACCCCGAGCTCGCGCACGTACCGGTGGTGATCCTGACCACGTCCTCCTCCGAGGAGGACATCCTGCGCAGCTACAAGCTGCACGCCAACGCGTACGTCACCAAGCCGGTGGATGTGGAGCAGTTCATCGCGGCCGTGCGGCAGATCGACGAGTTCTTCGTGTCGGTGGTCAAGCTTCCCCGCCGGTGACGGAGAGCCGCGCGGGTCAGGAACGGTCGCCGGCGTGGTCCTCGTCCTCCGCGCCCCGCGGCCCGCCGGCGTCCAGGGTGCTCCCGGCACCTGCCTCCCCGCCGCCGCCGGCCTCCGCGTGCTCGCCGTTGGACCGGCTGTGCCCGAACATGTCAGCCAGCGCCCTGCGCATCGCCGCCCAGTTGGATCCCCGCGGTACCTTGAGCGAGATATAGGCTGCGATCCCGGTCGGGATGGGCAGCCAGAAGTTGACCAGCCGCCAGGCCAGCACGCCCAGTGTGGCGACGCTGCGGGTCAGGCCGAAGCTGACCAGCAGCACGGGCGTCACCGAATCGATCACGCCGAGCCCGGCCGGGGTGATCGGGATGGCGCCGAGCACGTTCGCGATTCCATAGGCGGCGAAGAGTCCGACCGGGTTGGCGAAGGCGCCAAACGCGGCGATGAAGCACCACAGTGACGCCGCGTCGAGCAGCCAGTTCAGCGACGCCCAGCTCAGCGAGCTGACCATGACCCGCCGGTTGCGGGCCAGCCGGCGCAGCGACTCGTCCGCCTGAAGCACGATCTTCTCCAGCCGGTCCCCGCCAACGCCAGGGATCTTGTCGCCGACAGCATGCAGGATGCGCCCGGCTCGCGGGGCGCCGCGGGTGAGCCCGATGATCAGTGCGGCTATCAGGGCCAGCAGCACCGCGCCGACGATGGCCACCGTCGCGTAGATGGCCCGGAACCCGGACAGCGGGATGGAGATCACCAGCGACAGCCAGAGCAGGACGTTCAGCACGATGGTGGAACCCATGCCCTTGGTGGCCATCATGACGCCGACGTCGGTGCCGTCCAGCCCCTCTGAGGTGAAGAGCTGAAAACCGACGCCGGCGCTGCCAATGGTGCCCGCCGGGATCATGTGCGCCACCGCCGCCGCGGCCAGGTCGATCCGGAACAACCGCGAGAGGCCCGGCCTGCCCCGCGGGGGCAGCAATTCCCGGGTCAGCAGCGCGTAGCAGAACAGTGAGGCGCCCTCCAGCGTCAGCCCGGCGATCATCCAGGGGATGCTCACCCGGCCGAGCAGGTACAGGTCCTTGCTGGCGCCGATCAGCTCCGGGATGACCAGGTACTCAACGATCAGGGCCAGGATGAACAGGATCACGATCCGGCGGATCGGCCGCTTGGCGGCCCCCAGCCACCTGAACCGGAGCCAGCGCGGCACCGGGGGAGCGCCCCCGCCCTGCGGTTCGTCCCCCGGTC
The DNA here is from genome assembly GCA_025964635.1 of Actinomycetes bacterium. Lineage (GTDB taxonomy): Bacteria > Actinomycetota > Actinomycetes > Streptosporangiales > Streptosporangiaceae > RYN-230. The sequence continues at coordinate 4,588 of JAOPYP010000756.1, forward strand.
GCTGCTGCTGCGGCTCAGTCAGCTTCTGTCCAGTCTGCGGAAGGTGACCTCGTTGAGCAGGAGGCGGAGCGCCGCCGCGGCGGGGATCGCGACGAGGGCCCCGATGAGGCCCATCAGCGCCCCGCCGAGCAGGACCGCCACCACCGTCACCACCGCAGGCACCTCCACCGTCCGTCCCATGATTCGCGGCACTATGAGGTAATCCTCCGCCAGGCGGTACGCGATGTAAAAAGCGAGGGTGGCGATGGCCACCGGCAGGGAAACGGTCAGGGCCACCAGCGAAACGATCGCGCCGCCCACCGTCGACCCGATGACCGGGATCAGGTCGAGCAGGGCCACCAGGATGCCCAGCAGCAGCGGGTAGGGGATGCCGAAGATCTGCAGCCAGGCCCAGGTGCCGACCCCGGCGATCAGCGAGGTCAGGAAGTTGCCCAGCATGTATCCGCCGACCTTGACGAAAATCTCGTCGCCGATCAGGATGACGCGGGAGCGCCGGGACTGCGGGGCCAGCCGGTACAGGAACAGCTTGATCCGCGGCATCGCGGCCAGGAAGTAGACCACCAGCACGATGACGACCAGCATCGAGCTGGCCGCGCTCAGCACCAGTGCGCCGGCCCCGAGCACGCCGCCGACCAGCGCCGTGCCCTTGGTGGACAGCAGCTTGGACAGCCGCACCTGGACCTGGAACCGCGAGTTGAGCTTGCCGAGCTCGGAGTTGTGGTCCTTGAGCGTGTTCATGTAGTGCGGCAGGTCGTGCACCAGCGCGGTGACCTGGGCAGTGAGCGGCGGCACGGCCGCGGCCACGAACCCGGCCGCGACGGCGGCCACGACGAGCAGGATAACGATCACGGCGGCCCAGCGGGGCAGGCGGCGGCGGGTCAGCCAGTTCACGGCGGGGTCGAGCCCGGCCGCGATGAACAGGGCCAGGCCGATGATGACAAGCACCGAGCGCGCCCTGATCAGCAGCTCCACCAGCCCGTACGTCACCGCCACGCCGGCCGCGGCGGCCATGCCGACGAAGAACGGGGAGCGCCGGTTCATGGGGCGGCCGAGCCGGCCCAGGCCGCCGGTCTCCTCGGCGATCGCGGCGGCGGCCTGGACCGCGCGCTGCATGTGATCGGGCGACTCGGCCGCGGGAGCGCCCTCAGCGGGCCCGCGGCCCGCTGAGGTCCCGTTATCCCCCTGGCCACCCGGGCCGTCCCCGCCCACGGCGTCCCCGCCCGGGCTGGTACCGGCGCTCTGGTCCCGCAGCGCGCCGTCGGTAGCGATGGCCGGCCCGCCCGCCCCGTCCCCAGGTTCGTCCGGGCAGCCGGGGGCACCAGAGCGTGGCTGGCCTAGGTCGCCGCGCTTCACGTCGCGCATCCTCCTGAAGGCACTGCCGGGCTGACGGGGGCCGGCTGGGGCGGCAGGGCCGTGGGGCTCTAGGCTGCCCCGCCGCGACCTTTTCACACATTCGCCGCCGGCGGCGGATGTGGCCGCTGGTGCGCCCGTGGTGCCGCCCGAGCGGAGGACCCGTGGTGCGGTGCCGCGGGCCGAAGTGAGAGTGCCGCGCAGCCGGGTAGAGCCCTGCCGGTGCCGGAAACCGGCGCGCCAGCGCAGCGCGGC
>JAOPYP010000767.1 GCA_025964635.1 Actinomycetes bacterium
CGGCGAGGATGTCGATGGCGTGCCGGACGCCGGCCTCCCCGGCCGCCGCGAGCCCGTAAAGATGGGCGCGGCCGACCAGGACGGCCCGGGCGCCGAGCGCCAGCGCGGTGACGATGTCGCTGCCCCGGCGGATCCCCGAGTCGAACAGCACCTCAACCCGGTCGCCGACGGCGTCGGCGATGCCCGGCAGGGCCTCGAGGGCCGCGGGAACGTGATCCAGCTGCCGGCCGCCGTGGTTGGAGACGATCACGGCGTCCACTCCCTCGTCGGCGGCCCGGCGGGCGTCGCCGGGGCTCAGCACGCCCTTCAGCGCGATGGGGCCGTCCCATTCCTGGCGGATCCACTCCAGATCCGCCCAGTCCACGGTGCCGTCGAACATCTGCACCAGCCGCTGCCGGGAGGTCGGCCCATTCATCGACAGGTTGGGGAATCCGAGGGCCGGCGAGGTCAGGAAGTGCCAGGCCCAGCCCGGGTGCCGGGCGCCGTTGACGACTGTGCGCAGCGTGAGTTCCGGGTTGGGCAGGACGATGCCGTGCCGCAGTTCCCGTTCCCTTTTCGACCGCACGGCGGTATCGGCGGTCAGCAGCAGGGCCCGGTAGCCGGCCGCCCGGGCCTGCGTCATCAGCTTCCGGGCCGCGGATCGGTCGCCCCAGAGGTAGAGCTGGAGCCAGAGCGCGCTGCCCTGGGCGGCCTCGGCGATCGCTTCGAGCGGCTGGGTGGCGAGCGTCGACACCCCGTAGGGCAGCCCGGCGTGCCTCGCCGCCCGGGCCGCCGCGAGCTCACCCTCGTGGTGGAACATCCGCGGGGAGCCGATGGGTGCGAGGGCGAGCGGCAGCGGCATCCGCGTGCCCAGGACCGTCGTGCCCGTGTCCGGCTGGCTCACGTCCCGGAGGACCCGGGGGACCAGTTCCACCTCGCCGAACGCCTCGCGGTTGCGGCGCAGTGTCCACTCGTCCTCGCCGCCGCCCTCGAGATAGCCGAGGGCGGCGGCGGGCAGGCGCCGGCGCGCCAGGCGGCGGAGGTCGCCGATGCTGTGACAGCGGGCCAGCGCTGGCACGCCGTACGGGGCTTCCCCGCGGCCGATACGGATCAGGTCACGGATTTCGGACCGGTTCATGAGTCAGGGCCCTCCCGGGGCGCGGTCACCGGCTGCCGATCGCTGTCAGCACGGCCATCACGAACGTGGCCAGGGCCCCCAGCCCGTGGCCGAACGGGATGACCGCCGCGGGGTACACCCTGGGCTTGCGGGCCCGCTTGGTCCCATCGGCGGGCAGGCTGGCGATCACCTCGTCGATGAGCCGGGCGGCCAGGGCCTCGTCGGTGAGCGCGCGGGCCAGCGTCGCGTCCGTGAGGCGGCCGCGGACGGCGTCGTGAGCGGGCGGCGGGAACAGGACCGGGCTTTGCGAACCGCGCGCCCGGCCCGGCCCGGGGTCCCCCGGCTCGCCCGGCCCCTGGGCCACCTCGCCGCCCGGCCGGGGATATGGGGTCCACAGCGTCACCGTGCAGATGCCCAGCCCGATCGCGGGCGTCAGCAGCGCCACGGCTACCCAGGCCAGCGCGCCCCAGCCGGTGGCCAGGAATGCGGACCAGGTCACCAGGCCGCTCAGGGCCAGGCTGAAGTGCCCGTACAGGACCCGGGGGGACAGTCCGTCCCGGACGGAGCGCTGCCGGCGCAGGGCACCGTGGACCACCAGGGACCGGAGCATGTACGCCCCGATGCCCGCGGTGAGAATCCAGCTCAGGAGGGTGGCGAGCCCCAGCGCACCGTCGTGTGCCGAGAGGGCCGCAGTAGGCACGGTCGCCACCCGCCAATCTGCCCTGACCCCCGGCCGTACCGGATCAGACCCGGTCAGATCCGGCGGCCCGGCGGCCCAGGAGCACGAACGTGAAGAGCCCGGCGGCGAGCACCAGGAATGCCGAGAGCAGGAGCGCGGCATGCAGTCCTGCGTAAAACGCACTGTACGCCGCGTGGATGACCTCCTGCACTAGCGCGCCCTGGCCCGCCCCGGCCGCGCCACCCGCGCCGCTGGTGTTCCCGTTGGCGGGAACACCGCCGGTTTCGACGGCGTGGATGACGATGGACTGGAAGTTCGCCGGGATGCCCAGGTGCTTCAGCCTGCTGGTCAGGCTGGACCGCAGTTGCGCGTTGACCAGCGCGCCCAGGATGGCCACGCCGGTCACCGCCCCGATTTCCCGGCTGGTGTTGGTGGCCGAGGCGGCCATGCCGGACCGGGCTGGCGGCACCGCGGACAGGGCTGCGGAGGTGATCGGGACCACGGTGGCACCGATGCCCGCACCGGTCAGCGCGAGTGCCGCGGCGAGCGGCACGTACGAGGGGTGCGGGCTCAGCGTGACCGTGGTGAGCAGCAGGCCGGCCCCGAACATCAGGCACCCGATGAAGATCGACCAGCGCGGCCCCGCCGGGTCGGTCCACCGCCCGGCGAGCAGGGACGCGGCGATCATGAGCACGGTCATCGGCAGGAAGACCAGTGCGATCTGGTATCCGGTGTCGCCGACCACCTCCTCGAGGTACAGGGCGGTGAAGAAGAAGACGGCGAACGTCGCGAAATAGGCGCAGAAAGCCACCACGTTGGCGGTGAGGAACCTCGGCATCCGGAGGAACCGCAGGTCCAGCAGAGGATGAGCGGCCCGGCTCTCCCACCAGAAGAACGCTGCCGCGGCCACGACGCTCAGGCCGAGCAGGGCAAGCACGCTAGGCGAGGCGAAGCCGGTGTTCTCCCCGCCGATCACGCCGAAGACCAGCGCGGTCAGGGCCGCGGCGCCCAGCACCGTCCCGGCGATGTCCACCCGGTGCGCGTCCGGGTCGGCGTTCTCGGGCAGCACGATCAGCCCGGCCACCAGGGCCGCCAGCCCGAAGGCCAGGTTGAACCAGAAGATGGCGCGCCAGTTCCACACGCCGACCAGTGCGCCCCCGATGACCGGGCCCATCGCGAGGGCCAGCCCGGACACCGCCGCCCAGACACCCACCGCCCGGGTCCGGGCGCGCTCCTCGGTGTACAGGTGCCGCAGCATGGACAGCGTGCCGGGCTCGCTGGCCGCCGCGCCGAATCCCATCACGGCCCGCCCGGCGATGACCAGGCCGATGTTCGGGGCCACTGCGGCCAGCACCGAGCCGGCGCAGAAGATGCCGACCCCGATCAGCATCACCCGCTTACGGCCGAACTCGTCGCCGACCATGCCGAACGCCAGCATGGCGCCCGCGAACGTGAGCGCGTACGCGCTCACGACCCACTGCAGGGCGCTGACTCCGGCGTGCAGGTCGGCCTGCACGCTGCCGAGCGCGACGCTGACGATGGTGTTGTCGAGGAAGGTCAGGAACAGCACCACGGTGAGCACGGTCAGGGCGACGCCGCGGCTGCCGTGGCGTGGCGCCGGGGCCCGCTCGGCGGGCGCGCCTACCGAGCGGACCACGTGCCTAGCCCGCGGACTTGCAGGCCGCCGGGAGTCCGGTCGTCTTGCCGGCGTTTTCCACGGTCAGCAGCCCGCAGAAGCTGGCTAGCCCGACCTTCCAGGTGCCGCCCTGCTTGACGGCGACGCCGGTCCGGTTGGACAGCACGGCCTGCCCGCCGACCAGGATGGAGTAGGTCACCTTGGCCTGCGATGGGGAGACCAGCGTCACCTTGGTGACCTTGGCCGTGGCCGAGGAGGCCAGGGTCGAGCTGGCCTGGGCCCTGATGACGGATGCGAACGTCTGCCCGTTCTGCAGGAGACTGACCCGTTTGGTCACGGGGGTCTTCGGGTTGAAGAACGCCTCCCAGTTTGCCTTGATCGTGGCCGCGGCGCCGGAATTGCTCACCGGGCTGGCCGAGGTGGCCGGGGCGGACGAGGATGATGCCGAGCTCGGACTCGAACTGGCACCTGAGCTGGAGCTATTGCCGCTACTCGAGCAGGCTGCGATGCCCGCGGCGAGTGCGCAGACCAGCAGAATCTGCTGGAGAACTCTACGAGCTACCATTCAGCTATTTTCCAACTTCTGGCCGCCGGGCGCGACTTAGCGCACCCTCGTCTATGACACTGGAGTCAGGCTGGTGGTCCGCCGGACAGCGCGCTGCCCTCGGCCGCTTCCGTCTCGGCCCGGTCGGGCAGCCCCCGGACCAGCCCGATGAGCATGACCGCGATGACGGCGCCGATCGTGTCACCCAGGACATACACCCACCAGCCGGAGAAGTTGACGCTGACGATGTCGGGACCGAGCGTGCGGGCCGGATTCATCGACGATCCGCTGACCGGGCTGGCGAACAGGCCGAGCAGGGCGACCGTGGCGCCGACCGCTATCGCGGCGTTGTGGCCGATGCTGCGGTGCCCGGTCGCGGTGTTGAGGATCACGCTCACCAGGGTGGCGGTAAGCACGATCTCCATCACGAACGCCCGCCAGTCCCCGCCCGGCCGGGCAATCGGGTAGTTACCGCCCGCGCCGACGTGGCCGAACATGACCTGGAGGACCAGCGCGGCTGCGGTGGCGCCGGCGAACTGCGCTGCCCAGTAGGGAATCACCCAGCTCGCCGGGAACACGCGGCGGCCCAGGAAGGCCAGGGTCACCGCGGGGTTGATATGCAGCCCGGACAACGGCCCCCAGGCGTAGATCAGCGCCATGACCAGTGCCCCGGGCGCGATCACGGCGGCGGCCCGGGTGACCGGGTGCCCGCCCGCATAGTGGTTGATCACTCCCGCCCCGGCGGCCACGGTCACCAGCAGGAACGTGCCAGCGAACTCGACGATCACCCGGATCCACAGCGGCCGGGAGCGGAGCGTGTCCTCCTCGAAGCGGATGAGGTAGCGGCGCCGCATTTCGGCGGCATGCTGCTCATCCAGAGCATGGTCCTCGCCCGGCATCCGCTCAGCGCCTCCCGGCTAGGGGCAGTGTTCACAAGCTGGGCCCCTGCGGTCCTGGCTGGCGTCATCCGCAGGGGATGATGTGGGAGAACGACCGCGGCCGCTGTTTCCGGCCGCGCGTGATGACCCCGGACAAGAGCCGGAGAGGAGACGAAAACGGACGCCAGCGGCCCCGGGAGCCCGGCCCCGCCCGCGCCGGCGGGGCCGGGCAACCAACCCGACGCCCGGTTCACCTTCGCGAACGAGCGGACGTTCCTGGCCTGGATCCGGACGGCCCTGGCCCTGGTGGCCGCGGGACTGGCCATCGTCCAGCTGCTGCCGCCGTTCCACGGGATCCGCTGGGGACGGCACGCTATCGGGGTCCCGCTGATCGTGCTCGGCGCGGTCGTGGCCGTGTGCAGCTACCTCGAGTGGAACGCCAACCAGCGGGCGCTGCGCCGGGGCGAGCCACTGCGCCGTTCCCGGCTGCCCGAGCTGCTGGCCGCCGCCGTCGCGCTGGTCGCCCTGGCCGCCGCCATCCTGGCGCTGATCTCCGGCTGAGGGACGCGATGAGCCGGGACCGGGCAGGCGGAAACGGTGATCCCGGGCTGGCCCGGGCCCGGACCAGCCTGGCCTGGACCCGCACGGCTCTCTCGTTCGCCGCGATCGGCGGGCTCATCCTCAAGCGCGACCTGGCTGCCGGGTTCGTGGTGCTGGCCCTGAGCGGCCTGGTCTGGGTGGTGGGCCGGCTGGCCGCGCCGCTCGGCCAGGTGCGGGCCCGCCCGGGCCGCCTGCTGGTGATCGCCATCGCAGTCACCGCGGTGGCTTTCGTGGCGCTGATGCTGGCCCTGCTCGGGCCGCAAACAGGCGGCCTGCGGCTCTGAAGGCCCGGGTTCTGCGGGGCTCGGGCCCTGCGGGGGGCTTGGGGCTCTGGATGCCCCGGGCTCCGGGTGGCTCGGGCTGCGGGTGGCTCCGGCTCTCAGGGGCTCAGGGGTGACTGGCGGTCAGCGCGGTCAGCACGGCCAGCACCAGCGTGGCGGTGGCCGTGAACCCGTGCAGGAGGACCAGCCGCGGCGGGAAGCCTCCCCGGGCCGGGCGGTCGCCTCGCCGGGCGGCCAGCTGGTTGCGGGTCAGCCAGCTGAGCCCGGCGGCGATCGCAGCGACCAGGATGCCGTACGAGGCCCAGGCCAGCGGTGTGTGGTGGGTGCCCACGAAGATGAACCAGACGCCCAGGCCGATCAGCCCGAGCAGCGGGTGGCTGAACTCGAGCAG
>JAOPYP010000786.1 GCA_025964635.1 Actinomycetes bacterium
GGTGGGCGCGGCGCCGGCGGCCAGGGGCGGGGGCATGGCGCCGGATCTTACCGACCCCCCGGGCCGCGGCGGTGCGGCGGCCCGGCGTCCGGCCGGGAGACAATGCCACCTGGGCTTAACCGGTTCCGAGTTGTTTCGAGCGCCCTTTCGTCGCACACTATGGGCACTGGGGAGCACGGCGAGGCCGGTCATTGGCTGGTCTCGGCTTTTGGCGCGCGGCCTGTGCGGCACGGCGGCCACAACAGGGGGGACCGTCTGTGATTCGTACTGCGCCCGCCGGCGGCCTGGCCTGGCTGGGACGGTTCTCGGCCCGGCACCCGAAGTCCATCCTCGCCGCCGCCGGCCTGTTCATCGTGGCGGCCGCAGTGTTCGGCAGCAGCGCGGCGGCTCATCTCAGCTCGGGCGGTTTCGTTGACCCGGCTGTGCAGTCGACCCGGGCGGGGCAGATTCTGGGCCAGACCTTCCGTTCCGAGGATCCGAGCTTCGTCGTGCTGGGCACGGCCAGCCACGGCACCGTCAACAGCCCGGCGGCCCAGCGGGCCGGCCGGGCCCTCACCGCCATGCTGAACCATGAGCACGGCATCGCGGCCGTCCAGTCGTACTGGGCCGTTCACCATCCGCACAACCCCGTGCTGCGGTCCCGGGACGGCCGTCAAGCGCTGATCCTGGCCTACGCCACCGGTGACGGGGCGACCCAGACCGCGACCGCCCAGCGGGTGGCAACGCAGTCGATGACGATGGGCAGCCCGCCGCTGCGGGTCGTGGTGGGCGGGGCGGCGATCGTCAACGTGGAGGCCAGCAACCAGATCAAGCATGATCTGGTCAAGGCCGAGTCGATCGCGCTGCTGCTGACCCTGCTGCTGCTGGTGCTGGCCTTCCGCGGAATCATCGCCGCCGTCCTCCCGCTGATCATCGGCGTCATCGCGATTGTCGGGACACTGCTGGTGCTCCGCGGCCTGTCCTCGGTCACCAGCGTGTCCATCTACGCGCTGAACCTGACCACGGCGCTCGGCCTCGGTCTCGGGATCGACTACTCCCTGCTACTCGTGTCCCGGTTCCGGGAGGAACTCGCGGCCGGCCTGACCACAGAGGACGCCGTCGCGGAGACCGTCCGCACGGCCGGCCGCACCGTGCTGTTCAGCGCCGTTACCGTCGCGGTGTCGCTGCTGGCCCTGCTGCTGTTTCCGGAGTACTTCCTCAGCTCGTTCGGCTACGCCGGGATCGCGGTGGTGGCGCTCGCCGCGATCGCCGCGCTCGTCGTGGTGCCGGCGCTGCTCGGGCTGCTGGGGCCCCGGGTCAACCGGCTTTCGATACCGCTGCGGCGGCACCCGAAACCAGCCGAGGCCGGCTGGTGGCACCGGTTCGCGGCGTTCGTGATGCGCTACCCGGTCCGGATCACGGTCGCGGTGGCCATCCTGCTGGTCGCGTTCGTGCTGCCGTTCGCAGGGGTGCGGCTCGGCCAGGCCGACGACCGGGTCCTGCCCACGTCAGCGCAGGGCCGCCAGGTCGGTGACGCGCTGCGGGCCAACTTCGCCGCGTTCGACCCGGCCCCGGTGGATGTGGTGGCGGTCGGCATCATGCCCGCGTCCCGCTGGGACTCCATCGCCGGGTACGCGAGCACGCTGTCCACGCTTCCCGCCGCCGCGGAGGTGCTGGCGGTGACCGGGACCTACGCGCACGGCCACCGCATCGCGCCGCCCGTGCACGATTCCGCCCAGTTCGCCACGCGCTGGGGAACCTGGCTCAAGGTACTGCCCGGTGCCGACCCCAACTCGCCGCGGGCGGTGGCCCTGGTGCACCGGATCCGGACCATGCGCGGGCCCTTCCCGGTCCTGGTCACCGGGCTCACGGCGCAGCAGGTGGATACGGTCGGGTCGATCTCCGCGCACCTCCCGGGCGCGCTGGCCGTGATGGCGCTGGTCACGTTCCTCGCCCTGTTCCTCATGACCGGCAGCCTGGTCATCCCGGTCAAGGCCCTGGTGCTCAGCGCGGCCTCGCTGAGTGCCACCTTCGGCGTGGCCGTCTGGGTTTTCCAGCAGGGGCACCTGTCGGGCCTGCTCCGGTTCACGCCGTCCGGATACCTCGACGTCAGCACCCTGCTGCTGATGTTCTGCCTGGCCTTCGGGCTGTCCATGGACTATCAGGTGTTCCTGCTCAGCCGGATCAGGGAGGAGTTCGACCTGCGCGGCGACACGACCGCGGCGGTCGCGATGGGCCTCGAGCGCACCGGCCGGATCGTGACCACGGCGGCCGCCCTCCTGGCCATCGTGTTCATCGCGCTGGGCACGTCCAGCGTCGGCCTGCTCAAGCTCCTCGGCGGCGGCATCGCGGTGGCCCTGATCCTGGACGCGACCCTGATCCGGGCGTTGCTGCTGCCCGCGCTGATGCGGATGCTCGGCTCGTTCAACTGGTGGGCACCCGCGCCGCTGCGCTGGCTGCACGCCCGCATCGGGTTCGCGGAGTCGGCGGGCCCGTCCCCCGGGCTTCAGCGGGCCGCGGCCGGGGCCTCCGGTGCCGCGGTCCCTGCGGTGGCTGGTGCGGCCGGCCGCCCCGAGGCCACGGAGGACAGCAGCGCGGACAGCGCCGCGGCGCCCCCGGCCCATCCGGCGCCTGCCGCGGCGCTCACGCCCGCCGCCGAGAACCTGGCCGACACGGCGGCGGAGCCCAGCATCGCGGCCAGCGCCGACACCCAGGCGGTCACGTCGCCCGGCGGGACCAGCATCGCGGCCGACCCGGACACCTCGGCCAGCGACGGGATGTCACTCGCCACCACCGGCACCCCGGACGCCATGGCCTCGAGCACCGGGAGCCCGAACCCCTCAGCCAGCGAGGGAAACGCGAACACCGACGACGCGCGGTACACCGCGGGCAGCGACTCCTCGGCGACCCCGGGGATGAGCCGCACCCTGGATTCCAGCCCCAGCTCGGCGACCAGGCCCGGCAACGGGTCCGGGAAGCTCGGGTCGAAATAACCCACGATGACGAGCGAGACGTCCGCGGGCAGCGCGGCCAGCGCCCGCACGAGGATGGCGTGATTCTTGTGCGGGCGATGGGCGCCGACCGTGAGGATGAACCTCCTGGGCAGCTGGTACCGAGCGCGGGCGGCGGCCACGGCGCCCGGGGTGACCGCGGCGAAAGGCCGGGCGTCGACGCCGTTCGGCACCAGGGTGGGATGGGGGGCGGACGGGTAGTGCTGGCGTATCTCGGCCAGGCTGGCGCGGGTCGGCGCGGTGGTGGCGGCCGCCCGGCGCAGCACGGTCCGGGTAGCCAGCTTCAGCCCGGCCTGGCGGGCCCGGCTGCCCGCGAAGCCCACGTCGCTCTCGATCGTGCAGTCGTGGATGGTCACCACGATCGGGCACGGGCGGATGAACGGCGTGAACGTCGGATACGGCACGTAGAGCACGGCCGCACCTGCTGCGCGGATCAGCCGGGCGAGTTCCCGGCAGCGGTGCACCGCGCCCAGCGTGATATCCGTGTCGATCACGTCCGCGTGCCCGGGCAGCCAGGACAGCGGGAAGATCTGCTCCCGGCCGCCGTTGACGAGCACCCGCAGGGCGAGGCCGCCCGCGGGCCGGGGCATGTGCGCGGCCAGCTGCATCACCGAGCGGGCGATCCCGTGCGCCCCCGGAAAGGCGTTCACCCGCGCGTCGACCAGGATCGAGCGATCTGCTGTCATGTCCCCGCCCCACTGTCCGCCCCGGCAAGGGAACCATTGTGCCTGCACCCCTGATGATCGAAGCCTGCGGACTGGCCAAGTCGTTCGGTTCCGCCGCCGCCGTGACCGGGCTGGACCTGAGTGTCCCGGCCGGAACCACCCTGTGCCTGCTCGGCCCGAACGGCGCCGGCAAGACCACCGCCGTCCGGATGCTGACCACCCTGCTGCGCCCGGACGCCGGCTGGGCCCGGGTAGCCGGCCACGACGTGGTGGCCGAGAGCCGCCTCGTGCGCCGGCACATCGGCCTGTCCGGGCAGTACGCCTCGGTGGATGAGTGCCTGACCGGGCGGGCCAACCTCATCATGATCGGCGAGCTGAGCCGGCTGCCGCGCCGCGCGGCCAAGCGCCGGGCGGCCGAGTTGCTGGCCCGGTTCGACCTGGAGCGCGCCGCCGGGCGGGCGGTGCGCACCTACTCGGGCGGCATGCGGCGCCGGCTCGACCTGGCGGCCAGCCTGCTCGGCCAGCCCAGCGTGCTGTTCCTGGACGAGCCCACGACCGGGCTCGACCCGCGCAGCAGGCTGACCCTGTGGGACATCATCCGCGGGCTGGTCAGCGCGGGCACCACGGTGCTGCTCACGACCCAGTACCTGGAGGAGGCCGATCAGCTCGCGGACCGGATCTGCGTCATCGACGGCGGGCGGGTCACCGCGGCGGGCAGCCCGGCGGAGCTGAAGGCCGGGATCGGCTCCGCGCACCTGCGGCTGGTCCTCTGCGAAGCGGCCGCCCTGGGCCGGGCCGCCGGGATCCTGGCCCGGCACGCGGCCGGCCCGGTCCGCCGGCTTCCGGCCGGGGGTGGCCTCGAAGTGCCGGTCGTGCCCCGGGGCGGCCTGGTCACCGAGGTGGTCCGGGCGCTGGACGCTGCGGGGATCCGGGTGGACGACATCGCCCTGCGGCAGCCCACCCTCGACGACGTCTTCCACGCGGTGACCGGCCCGGAGCGGGCCGCGTGAGCGCCGTCACCGACCGGCCGCCCGGCCCCGGCCTCGCGCCCGGCCCAGCCCTCCAGGCGGCCG
>JAOPYP010000005.1 GCA_025964635.1 Actinomycetes bacterium
TCACCACGGCCAAGGGGATCGCGGGCGGGCTGCCGCTGGCCGGGGTCACCGGGCGGGCCGAAATCATGGACTCGGTCCACGTGGGCGGTCTCGGCGGCACCTACGGCGGGAACCCGGTGGCCTGCGCGGCGGCCCTGGGGGCCATCGAGACCATGGCGGCCGAGGACCTGCCCGGCCGGGCCCGCCGGATCGGCGAGATCATGCTGCCCCGGCTGCATAAGCTGGCCGAGGCCTACCCGGTGATCGGCGACGTGCGCGGCCGCGGCGCGATGATCGCCATCGAGCTGGTCCGCCCGGGGACCCTTGAGCCGGCCGCGGACATCGCGGGACAGGTAGCCAAGGCCTGCCACGCCGCGGGCCTGGTCGTACTGACCTGCGGGACGTTCGGGAACGTGCTGCGCTTCCTGCCGCCGCTGGTGATCGGGGAGCAGTTGCTCGAAGAGGGCCTGTCCATCCTGGAGGACGCCTTCGCCGCCACGCTCTGACCCCACCTCCGGGGCTCATCAGGCCACCAGGCCCTGGCCTGGTGGCCTGATCGCTATATGACCATTCCTTGACGTGCCGTGAAGCCAGAGTTACTGGTGAGTAGATCACCACGGCGCTGTCAAGGAGGACCTGTGCCCCGTCGAGCCCCCCGCCCCCGTTCCGCCGTCTCCGCCTTCGTGGCCGGCGCCGCCGCATTAGCCGCGGCGGCGCTGACCGTTCTGGTTCCGGCCATCCTGGTCCCGGCCGAGGCCAGCGCCCAGTCCGCCGTGCGCTACGTCGCGCTCGGCGATTCCTACTCCGCTGGCCTCGGAGCCGGGAGCTACATCGGCTCCAGCGGCTCCTGTGACCAGAGCACGAACGCCTTCCCGGCCCTCTGGGACGCGGCGAACCAGCCCGCCTCGTACGTGTCGGAGGCCTGCGCCGGGGCGACCACCGCGACCGTGCTCAGTTCCCAGCTGTCCGTCCTCAGCGCCGCCACCACGCTGGTGTCCATCACGGTCGGCGGCAACGACGTCGGCTTCACCTCGGTGATGGAGACGTGCGTGCTGCTGCCCACGAGCAGCTGCGTCAGCGCCGTGCGTCACGCGGAAGCCCTCACCGCCACGCAGCTGCCGGGTGAACTCGACTCGGTGCTGAACGCCATCCGCGCGGACGCCCCGAACGCCCGGGTCGTGGTCCTCGGCTACCCGGAGCTCTACGACCTGTCCCGCTCCTCGTCCTGCATCGGCCTGAGCACGACCGACCGGACCAACCTGAACCAGGGCGCGGACCAGCTGGACAGCCAGATCCAGGCGGCCGCGGCGCGGCACGGTGACGTGTTCGCCAGCGTGCGCGGGGTCTTCAGCGGCCATGAGATCTGCGACTCGAACAGCTGGCTGCACTCGGTCAACTTCCTGGACGTCTCCGAGTCCTACCACCCCACCGCCGCCGGCCAGTCCGGGGGCTACTACCCGGTGTTCAGCGCCGCCGCCGGCTGATCCCGGCCGGCCGCCCCCGCTGGGCGGCCGGCTGACTGACTGACTGCCGGGCGGCGCGGGCGGGATCACTCCCGTCCGCGCCGTCGGCACGGGTCCTTGGCCAACGGGCTGACTACCAGGTGGGGACAGGCGGGGTTAACGGAATCTCACCGACCTTGGGGGTGCGGGTCGGGGTCAGGCCGGCCTGCCTGGCCAGCGCGGCGAACTCGGCCGAGTTCACGACGGCGGCACCGCCCGGGTCGTTGTTGAAGTAGACGTACACGTCGGCCCGGGACCGGTGGGCCTCCTTGATCCGGTCCACCCACGACCGGAGGGCCTCCTCGCCGTAGCGGGGCCAGGGGTCCGCCGCCCCCTCATGGAAGCGCAGGAAACCCCAGCTGGCCGTGCGCCACAGCGGGGTGACCGGGCGGCCGAGCCGGTCGGCCCAGCACAGGGCGGCGTCGTGCCCGGCCATGATCTCCCGCACCTCGTCCGTCCACCACGACTCGTGCCGCGGCTCGACCACGATGCGCAGCACCTCCGGCCCATCACCCCGGACCCCGGGCCAGGCATCCCGGAATTCCCTCAGGCCCGCATCCAGCAACCCCGGCTCCGCGACGAAGGTGGGCGGCAACTGAAGCAGGATCGGCCCCAATTTAGGCCCGAGACCAGCCGCCGCCCCGAGCAGCCGAGCCACTGGCTCCGCCGGATCGCGCAGCTTCCTGACGTGGGTGAGGTACCGGCTGGCCTTCACCGCCATCACAAAGTCGGCCGGCGTCCTCTCCCGCCACCCCTCGAACGTCTCCCGAGACGGCAGCCGGTAAAACGTGCCGTTGTTCTCCACGGTCATGTACTGCGTGGCGTAGTGCTCCAGCCACCGCCGCTGCGGCACCCCCTTCGGATACAGCCCGCCGCGCCAGTCCCGGTACTGCCACCCCGAGGTCCCCACGAGAACCACCATGCTGTCCAAGTACCCCCCGCCCGCAGGACATGCGCCGAACGCGGCGCTGGGGTCGGAGACCGGGGCGTGCGGCTGGCGCAGCCAGCGATCCGCCTGGTGGCTGGCCGGTCCAGCCAGGCGGTGACGTTGCGGGCCTTGTCTTGCGGCGTTTATGTGTGCCGCAAGACAAGGCCCGCCGCCACCGCGACCGGGGGGAAACGGTTACCTATTGACCGGGAACCCGAGGCTGACGCCGCCGTGACTCGGGTCGAGCCAGCGCGACGTGACCGCCTTGCCGCGGGTGTAGAAGTGCACGCCCTCGGTCCCGTGCACGTGCGTGTCCCCGAACAGCGAAGCCTTCCAGCCGCCGAACGAGTAGTACGCCATCGGCACCGGGATCGGCACGTTCACTCCCACCATGCCGGCCTCGACGTCGAACACGAACCGGCGGGCCGCTCCCCCGTCGTTGGTGAAGATCGCGGTCCCGTTGCCGTACGGGTTCTCGCTGACCATCCGGATCGCCTCGGCGTAGGTCGAGGCGCGGACCACGGAGAGCACCGGGCCGAAGATCTCGTCGGTGTAGCAGCCCATCGACGGGGTGACGTGGTCGAGGACGCTGGGCCCGAGCCAGAAGCCGCCCTCGCTGCCGCCGATGACCGGGTGCACCCGCCCGTCCACGGCGAGCGTCGCACCCTCACGAACCCCGGAGTCCAGGTACGAGGCGACCTTGTCCCGGTGCGCCCCGGTGACCAGCGGGCCCATCTCCGAGCG
Organism: Actinomycetes bacterium; assembly: GCA_025964635.1. Classification (GTDB taxonomy): domain Bacteria; phylum Actinomycetota; class Actinomycetes; order Streptosporangiales; family Streptosporangiaceae; genus RYN-230. Next base: position 3,154 of record JAOPYP010000005.1, read on the forward strand.
CTCGTCGGTGCCCGGCCCGACCCGCAGCCGCGCCACCCGCTCGGTGATCTTCGCGACGAGTTCGTCACCCACCGGGCCGACCGCGACCAGCACCGACACGGCCATGCAGCGCTCCCCCGCGGAGCCGAACCCGGCGGAGACCGCGGCGTCCGCGGCGAGGTCGAGGTCCGCGTCCGGCAGCACGACCATATGGTTCTTGGCCCCGCCTAGCGCCTGGACGCGCTTGCCCGCGCCCGTGCCGGTCTCGTAGACGTAGCGCGCGATCGGGGTTGACCCGACGAAGCTCACCGCCCGGACGTCGGGGTGGCCCAGCAGGGCGTCGACGGCTTCCTTATCGCCCTGGACCACGTTGAACACGCCCTCGGGCAGGCCCGCCTCGGCCCACAGACGGGCCAGCAGCAGGGACGCCGAGGGGTCCTTCTCCTAGGGCTTGAGCACGAACGCGTTGCCTCATGCGATGGCGATGGTGAACATCCACATCGGCACCATGGCCGGGAAGTTGAACGGGGTGATGCCGGCGACCACGCCGAGCGGCTGGCGGATCGAGTAGGCATCGACGCCGGTAGAAACGTTTTCGGAAAAACCGCCCTTGAGCAGGTGAGGGATCCCGCAGGCGAACTCGACCACCTCGAGCCCGCGGGCCACCTCGCCGGCCGCGTCCCCGGCCACCTTGCCGTGCTCGGCGCTGATCAGCGCGGCCAGGTCGTCGGTGTGCCGGGCCAGCAGTTCCCGGAACGTGAACAGCACGCTGGCCCGCCGGGCCAGCGAGGCGGCCCGCCAGCCGGGGAAGGCCTTGGCCGCCGCCGCGACCGCGTCGTCCACGACCGACGCCGAGGCGAAGTCGACGGTCCCGGTCACCTCACCGGTGGCCGGGTCGTAGATGTCACCGTGCCGCTCGGCGGCGCCCGCCCAGGGCTGCCCGCCGATCCAGTGGGTGATGTGCTTTCCCGTCACCGGCTGGCCTCCTCGCTCACCGCGCGCAGCGCGTCGGCCAGGATGCCCAGGCCCTCTTTGGCCTCGGCCTCGGTCAGGTTCATCGGCGGGGCCATCCGCAGCGTGTGCCCGTACAGGCCGCCCTTGCCGATCAGCAGGCCGCGCTCCCGGGCTTCCTCCAGCATCCGGGTGGCCAGCGCCGGGCTGGGCGCCCCGGTCGGTGGGTCGACCAGGTCGATGGCGAACATGAGGCCCTTACCGCGGACCTCGCCGACCGCGGCCAGCGGCCCGGCCGCCTCGCGCAGCCCGTTGATGATCATGCTGCCGAGTTCGGCCGCGTTCCGCTGCAGGTCGTGGGAGAGCACGTAGTCCAGGGTGGCGTTGGCGGCCGCGGTGGACAGCGGGTTGCCGCCGAAGGTGGAGATGCCGTTGCCGGGCAGCCCGTCCATCAGTTCCCCGCGGGCGATCACGCCGCCGATGGCGAGCCCGTTGCCGAGGCCCTTGGCGAACGTGATGATGTCGGGGGTCACGCCGTGCGCGCCGATGCCCCAGAAGTTCTCGCCCGTCCGGCCCCACGCCGTCTGCACCTCGTCGGAGATGAGCAGCGCACCGCGCTCCCGGAGCACCGCGGCGTACTCACCGAGCAGCCCGTCCGGCGGCATGGTGAACCCGCCGACACCCTGCACCGGCTCGGCGATCAGGCAGGCCACGTCCCCCGCGGTCGCGGTGGTCAGCACGTGCCGCAGGTCCTGGACGCACGCGGCGCTGTACTCAGCGTCGCCCATCCCGGCGAAGGCAGGCAGCTGGCGGTCCGTGCCGTGCAGGTAGTGCACGGCGAACGGCGCCAGCGGCGAGCTCTTCCACGCGCCGTTGCCGGTGATGGCGACCGCGCCGAAGGACCGGCCGTGGTAGCTGTTGCGCAGCGCGAGGACCTGGTTGGACCGGCGGGCGGCGGTGGCCAGCATCAGCGCGGTCTCGTTCGCCTCGGTGCCGGAGTTGGTGAAGAACACCTTGGCGTTCTCGATCCCCGACAGCCGGGCCAGCTTCTCGGCCAGCTCCACCTGATTGCGGATCAGGTAGAGGGTCGACGTGTGCACCACCCCGGTGTCCAGCTGGCGCTGGACGGCCTCGCGGACCTCGGGCACGTCGTAGCCCAGCATGTTGGTCAGGATCCCGCAGAAGAAGTCCAGGTAGGTGCGGCCGGAGGCGTCGCTGACGCGGCTGCCGCTGCCGCTGGTGAGTTCCAGCGGCTCGGAGTAGTAGAGCCCGAGCCAGTTAGGGATGACGCGGCGGTGCCGCTCGTGGAGTTCTGACATGCCCCCAGTCTGGCCGACCGATCCTCCGCCCGCTCCCGACACTTTGTTACCAATAATCCCTCGATCCTGACACTATGACCAGCCTCTCGTTACGCTGGAGGCACCGGCCCCGCCACTGTTCACGCGGAACGTGCGCCCCTCCGGGCGATATGTCCGTTATCGGAGAACGAAACGCGTGAAAAGTGGCCGGGAACGGCCCAAGGCGGCTGGCGCGGCGCGCTGGCGGGCGGTGCAGGAGGTGGCGGATGCCCACGGTCGCGGAGGTTCTCCGGCTGGACCCGGTGCAGCGCGGGCACCCGCAGGTGGTGGCGGCGTCCGGCGGGCTGGACGCCCCGGTCCGCTGGGTGCACGCGATCGAGTTCGCCGACGCGGCCCGGC
>JAOPYP010000025.1 GCA_025964635.1 Actinomycetes bacterium
GCCGCCCTCCAGCGCTACAACGCCGGTCAGCTGATCAGCTTCGCCAGACGGCTGGATCCCGGCCTGGAGGACCGCGACTTCGCCGACGCGGGCGCCCAGCTCGACCGGATGCCCGACGGCGTCTTCACCCGCTACGGGCTCAGCCCGGCGGACGTCGCCCGGCTGCGCGAGGAGTTCACGGCCTGGCCCCGGCCCTGACCCGGGCCGGCGCCGAACCGCGTCCTGGCGACGCTCAGCGGCCGGCACCGATCTCGATGTCGTGCAGGGCCTCGTCACCCTCCTTGATGATCTCGGAGTCCACCCGCAGCCCGGTGACCGGGCAGAGGTACTCCCGGTATCGCGTCCGGTGGCCGGCCCGGCCCTCCCGGATGGCGAACTCCGGGGCGACGTCGGGCAGCGGGCGTTCCAGCACCGCGCAGCCGTCCTTGAAGTTACCTGTGGCTGGAGCCAGCACCACACGCCCGGTGAGGCTCGCGAACACCTCGGGCCGGCCGTCCCTCCCGGCCACGGCCAGCTCGCCGGCCAGCCGCCGCAGCGGCACGTCTTCCGGAACCGTGGCCGGTGCCACCGCCGGCGGAACGGCACTGGCGAGCCGGGCGGCCAGCCGCCCCGCACGAAGGGCCCGGGTTGCGTCATCGCCGGGCACCACCCCGTAGACCAGCTCGGCCAGGTCCGCGGGCAGCGCCCCGGTGGCGATGTCGGCCCGCACCGCGGCCGGGTCGCGGGTGAGGGGGTCGCCGAAGCCGGGCGCGTTGGCCCCGGTCCACTCCCAGGCCGCGTCCGCGCCCATCATCAGCATCGGGCCCTTCGCCTCGACCTCCGCCTCGGCACCGGCGACCGCGTCGAAATCCTGGGGCACCTCTCCCCCCGCGAACCGGCCGGCGACGTCGGTGCCGTACTTGAGCCGGAAATGCCCGGCCGACCCGGGGTTGCCGCCGAACGGCCCGACGGCCTTGGGGAACGACTCGTCCATGTAGACGGCCGCGGCCATGCCCGGCACGGTCCACGGGATCCCGGCCTCGACCATCCCGCGCCCGCCGCGGAACCGTCCCGCACCGCCCGCGCCCGCGCGGAGCGCCCGCCGGTAGAGGAACAGCATCGGCCAGAGCAGCTCGAGCTCCTCGATGTTGCTCGCGGTGCCCTCGGGAATCCAGAAGTGGCCGCCGAAGTCGACGCCGTCGCCGGCCGGCGACGCGGCCAACGAGCCGATCATGTTGTCGGCGTTGGTCGCGACGAACGGCTCGCCGGTCGGGTGCACCCCGCCAGAGATCAGGCCGTAGAACACCGGGTGCGCGGGGCCGATCGCGAGCGCGGCCACGTCCGGCTCGGCACACGCCAGCATCTTGCCGATGACCGCGCCGGACAGGCTGATCAGCGTCTCCATCGTGTAGATCCCGGCCGGGCTGACCGCCGCGGGGAAGTCCGCGCAGGACAGCGTCCCGGGCACCGGCTCGAAGTGCACCCGCCGGTACACCCCGCCGTAGGCGCCGGCCAGGTCCGCGGTGAGCGAGGCGGTCAGTGCGGCGAGGAAGGCGCCGGAGAACCCCGCGTAGGTGACATTGATCGAGCCGGTCTGCGGGTCGGTTCCGGCGTTATCCACGTAGAGGTGCCCGCCCTGCTTGCGGACGGTGATCTGGTACGCGTAAATGCCGGTATCCCCGGTGTGCGCGGCCTCGGCGTAGAGCCGGTGACTCCACCGTCCGTCCGGGATCTTCGCCAGCCGTCCGGCGACCGTCCGCTCGCCGGCGTCGAGCACCCGGTTCATCACCGACTTCACCGCGTCCGCGCCGTACCGGTCGACCAGGGCGACGATCCGCCCGGTGGCCACCCGGTTCGCCGACACCGCCGCCCGCAGGTCCATGTGCACGTTGGTCGGCACCCGCGACTGCCGCAGGAACATCTCCTCGAGGTCCCTGCGCACCTCGCCCCGGCTGACCAGCTTGAACGGCGGGAACGCCGGAGGGTCGGTGAAAATGTCCGTCGCGTCAACGCAGAAGCTGCCCATCACCGAGCCGCCGACGTCCGAGTGGTGCAGGACGTTGGCCACCCAGCAGAACAGCTCGTCGCCGGCGAAGACCGGGGCGGCCACGATGGTGTCCGGCTGGTGGGGGGTGCCGACGTAGGGGTCGTTGGACACGAACATGTCGCCCGGCTCGATGCCGGGATTGTCGGAGCGGTTCTCCAGGACCCACTTGATCGTCAGGGCCTGGGCGTTGGAGAAGTACTGCAGGTACGGGCCGAGGAACACCAGGTCGCCGGACTCGGTAATGATCGAGGGCTGGAAGTCCCGGGTGATCATCGTGACCGGGGAGACCGCCAGCCGCTGGATGGTCTGGCCGTGCTCGAGGTTGATGTTCATCAGCGAGTAGCGGATGACCTCGAAGGTCACCGGGTCCACGTCGGCGGTGCCGGTGTGCAGCCTCAGCGACTCGTGAATGTGTAGCTCCGCAGCGGGAATGTAGCCACGCTGCACGCCGTCCCAGACAGTCATCAGAACTCCTTCAGGCGTAGCTCGCCGAGCGGGCCGGCGGTCAGCGTGGCCCCATGCGGGACGGCAACGGTGGTGTGCGCCAGCTCGACCAGGGCGGGGCCGGTGATCATGTCCTCCGGGGTGCCGCGGTACACGTCAGTGCCGGTCCGGCCGTGACCTGGCCAGTAGACGTCGGTCTGGGCGGGCCCGGTGGGTGCGCTCAGCTCCGGCCGGGCGACCGGAATGCCGGCCGGGACCGACACCCTGGCCCGCAGCGCGAACACCTCGACGGCCTGGAATAGCGCGGTGCCGCCGTCGCCGTAGCGGCGCACGTACTCCTTGTCGAAGCCGGCGAGCAGGGTGCCGCCGTCGGCCGTCGGCGGGACCGGGATCTCCAGGCTGTGCATCAACTGCTCGCGGTAGCGCATCAGGGCGTCGATCTCCACGTGCGCGTCGCCGGTCACTCCGGTGGCCGCGAGGTCGGCCAGGGCCGCATCCCGCACCTCGGCCACCGCGGTCGCGAGCGCCGGCCCGTCGAACGGCGCCAGCAGGGAGCGATCGAGTTCGCGGTGGAGCATCACGTCGCCGGACGCGATGCCGTACGCCGAGAGCGTCGACGCGCCGCCGCCGAGGGGGATCACCACCTCGCGGACCCCGGACTCGGCCGCGTACCCGAAGGCGTGCACCGGGCCGGCGCCGCCGTACGCGTAGAGCGCGAAGTCGCACGGGTCGTGCCCGCGCTCGACCGTCTGCTGGCGGATCACCGTGGCCGCATGCATGTTGTTGATCCGCAGGATGCCGGCGGCTGTCTCCTCGGCGGTCAGGCCGAGCCGGGTGGCGAGCCTGCCCACCGCGGCGACGGCCGCGTCGCGGTCCAGCGGCATCCGGCCGTCCAGGAACGCCTCGGGGCGGAGCAGGCCCAGCACGACATCCGCGTCGGTCACCGTCGGCTCCACGCCGCCGCGGCCGTAGCAGGCCGGGCCCGGCTCCGAGCCGGCGCTGGCCGGGCCGACCCGCAGCCCGCCGGTCGCCCCGTCGATCCAGGCGATGGAGCCACCGCCGCAGGCGACTGAGCGCACGTCCAGGTGCGGCAGCCGGTAGGTGTACTGGTCGATCACGTGCTCTTCGGCCACCACCGGCTTACCGTCGACCACCAGCCCGAGGTCGAACGAGGTGCCGCCCATGTCAGTGGCCACCACGTGGTCGTGGCCGTAGGCGCCGGCCAGGGCCGCGACGCCGATCAGCCCGCCGGCCGGGCCGGAGTCGATGGTGCCCAGGGCCGTGGCGGCGGACGCGGGCAGCACGCCGCCGTCGGACTGCATGACCAGCAGCGGGGTCGCGAGCCGGCTCTCCAGGTCGCTGAGGTACCGCGAGCAGGCCGGGCCGACGTAGCCGTTGAGCACGGTGGCGACGGTGCGCTCATACTCGCCGAGCCGTGGTGACACCTCCGCCGAGCTCGACACGAACACAGCGGGGATGGCCTGCGCCAGGGCCTTCTCGTGCGCCGGGTTCGCGAACGACCACAGCAGCGCGATGGCGACCGAGTCGAGCTGGTATTCGGCGATCATCCTGCCGATCCGCTCGGCCGCGGCGCCGGTGTCCAGTTCGACTACGACCCTTCCGCTCGCGTCGACCCGCTCGGGCACCTCGACCACGGCGCCGGGCACGATGAGTGGTGCCGGCAGCCGGCTGCCATGCACCGAGAACACGTCCTCGATCGAGCGGCCGGCGACCCGGCCCGCGCCGCGCATCATGGCGAGCGCGTCACCGTGCCCGGCCGTGGCGACGAGCCCCACCCGCGCACCGCTCCGCTCAAGCACCGCGTTGGTGCCGATCGTGGTCCCGTGCCCGAACCGCTCGGCCCGCTCGAGCAGCGTGGCCAGGTCGACGCCCACGGTCCCGGCCAGCCGCTCCAGCCCGGCCAGCACCCCTGGCACCGGATCATCCTTGGTGGATAATGTCTTGGCCGCCCGGTGGTTGCCCTCCCGGTCCACGAGCACGCAGTCGGTGAACGTGCCACCGATGTCCACGCCGATGTAGTACATGCCTCAACTCCTCCAGCGATGCAGCCCGGCCTGGCCAGGTATGCCGGTCTCTGCCGCGACCGAGGAGAACGGCACGATCGGCGGTCGGCGCCCTTCCCGCAGCGCGGGGAACGCGGACGTTAATGCCCAGCGCGGTGAGTCGCCGGGCTGCTTGCCCGCCCGCTGGATCGCGCCCGCCAGCGGAGCGGCATCGCCGAGGCCACGTTCGCCCGGGCCTGCCATGACGGCTCCTCTCCTGCGACGGCCCGGCGCCGCCGGCGAGGAGCCACGTCGTCACGTCCAGCATGGCCCCGGGTGCCTGCGGAGCGCATTGCCGCTAGCCGGAATGCGGCGGTGCCGCTAGCCAGGTGCGCGCGGATGGATCCCGGGCTGGGGGACCGCGACTTCGCCGGCCCGATGCCGGTCGAGCCCCCGGTGACGATCACGACCTTCGACGACAGACGGCCGGCCATCAGCCGATCCTGGCGCAGCCGCCCGGGCCCCCGCGCCGGGCGGCTGCGGCGTCCCCAGGGGTCATCCGGCCGGCCAGGACGTATCCCGGCCGGCCAGGGCGAGCACCTGATCCAGCGCCGGCGCGTCGCCCGGCACCTCACGAGACGGCCCGAACGTGACTTCCGGCCCCCCGGGAGCATCCGGGCTGGCGAACATGCCCAGGAAGGTCCGCGCCGCGTCCAGCACCTCGGGTTCGGGGGCGTAGGGTTGCCCGGTCGCGCGGGCCACGTCCCAGCCGTGCACCACCAGCTCGTCAGCGACCGTGATGCCGACCATCTCCGCGGGCGCGTCCTGGCTGGCGATCCGGGTCATCCCGGTCCACGCC
>JAOPYP010000026.1 GCA_025964635.1 Actinomycetes bacterium
AGCGGGGCAGCCGGCCCCGGCTGCTCTGCGTGGCGCCCCTCGCCCCCAACCAGGGCGTGGACGTCGCGGTGCGCGCGCTCGCGGATATCCCGGAGGCCGAACTGGTCATCGCGGGCGGCCCGGAGCATGGCAAGCTGCGCGGGGATAAGGCGTACCGGGCGCTGCTCCGGCTGGCCAGCGAGCTGAACGTGCGGGACCGGGTCATCTTCCACGGCAGCGTTAGCGACACTGACCTGCCCGCGCTGCTGCGCTCGGCGGACCTGCTGGTGGACGCCCCGACCGGCGAGCCGTTCGCGACCGTGGCCCTGGAGTCCATGGCCTGCGGCACCCCGGTCGTGGCCTCGGCGATCGGCAGTCACCTCGACACCATCATCGATGGCACGACCGGCCTGCTGGTCCCGCCGGGCCGGCCCGGGCTGATCGCCCAGCGGATCCGCACCCTGCTGGCCAGCCCGATGCTGCTGGAAGGCTTCGGCATCGCCGCCGTGGACCGGGCCCGGGCCCGCTACGCGTGGGACCGGATCGGCCAGGAGACGCTGGCCATCTACGAGCGGTCCGCGGCCTAGCCCGCGTCCCGCGCGAGCGGGAACTGGAGGCCGGGACGGGCATCGCTCGTCCCGGCCTCCGCGCGTCCCTGACTTCAGCGCGTCCCTAACTTCAGCGCGTCCCTGGCCCCCGCGGCTCCCCGGCCTCCGCGCGTCCCTGGCCTCCGCGGCCCCCCGGCCTCCGCGCGCCCCCGGGCTCAGCCCGCGCCGGCCTCCGGTGCGCCTTCTCCCTGAGACTCGATGACCTGCTGGGCCACCTCCGTCATCGTGATGTGCTGAGCCGCGGACATGGCCCGCATCTGCTGCCATGCGTCGTCCGCGGAGCAGCCGCGGGCGTGCATCAGCACCCCCCGGGCCTGATCGAGCAGCGCGCTGGACTCGACCGATTCGCGCAGCCGCAGCACCGTCCGCTGCATCCCGTCGTAGGCGTCCGCGTTGCCCATGATCGCCCCGCCGAACGCGACGAGCAGCTCGGCGAGCGGGAGCTGATCAGGATCGAGCGACCGTGGCCGGGCACCGAACATGGTCAGCGTGAGGGCCTGGTCCCCGGACCGCTGGGCCAGCGTGACGCAGCATCGGACGCCGCGGGCCAGCGCCGCGGCTGCGAACCCCGGCCAGCGCTCCTCGTCCAGCGTGTCCGGGCAGCTGACGGTGCCCGTGCTAGCCAGGGCGTCCGTGCTGGCCAGGGCGTCCAGGCTGTCCAGGGCGTCCAGCCATGGCGCGGAGCCGGCCGTGAGCTGCAGCTCGAACAGCTCGGCGAGGTCGGGATGGCTGGCCGCCCGGACCACCGGCTCGGCGCCGCGCCAGACGGCCGCGGTGGCCCCCGAGCACCCCGGGACTTGCCGCGACACCAGGCCCACCAGCTGGTTCAGCGACCGGGAGGCCGACCCGCCGGTCATGCTGAGCAGTTCGCGGGCCCGGCGGGCCAGGTCCTCTGTCGCCACCCCGCCTCCTGTCCTGCTGTACTGCTGCCGCGCTTCGTGCTGCTCCGCTGCCTGCGGGCTGCTACCTGCCAGAGCTATCCCGTGCGGCGAGCGTGAGACTGCCTAACTATTGCAGGATGGCACACTACTCACAATTGGCCACGGCACGGAGGCACAACCCGGAGGATGAGACCGGTAATTCACCAGTTCAGGGCCACCAGTTCGGGCCGTTCGCAGACCGGGCTCCCGCCGCCCGCCGGCGCCCCGGCCTGGCCGCAGACCGCCAGCAGGATCGCGCCCGACCTGGGGCTGGTGCTGCCGCCGATACCAGACAGGTCCACGAAATAGTGCGGCCAGTGCAGGTCGGAGTTGGTCCAGAGCACCCGGCCAACGGCCACGCCGTAACCCCACGCATCTCCCTGGGCCCCCTGGTCGAGGCCGAGCACCACGCCATCCCGGACAGCATAGAAGCCGGACGTCCCGGTGGTCGATCCGCCGGATACGCGGGCCTGCGTCCGCCCCGTCTCCGGGTCCACCCCCGCCAGGCTGCTGCCGTCGCTGAGGTAGAGCAGCCCGTCGTGCGGATCCGCATTCTCCGGCACCGCCCCCACCCGCCGCCACAGTTTGCGCCCGGTCACGGCGCTGTAGGCGATGGTGCCCCGGGCATCGGTGAACACCGCCACGCCGGCGAACACGCGGCTCAGGACCCCGCGGAAGGACCGGCCCGGCGGGCGGACCAGCCGCTGCGCGCCGGAGCGCAGGAATATCTTGCGCAGCGCACGGACCGGGCCGTTGCTGAGATAACCGCCCGTGGACACGGTCAGGTAGAGATCGTTGCCGCTGACCTTCCAGGCCTGGGCCGCGGGGCCGGTCGGGTGACTCCACAGCACGGCACCGGTCCGGTTGCTGTAGCTGGTCACGGCGGTGCTGCCGACGATCACCGTGCGGGCGGAGTCCGCCGCGACGGCCCCGCCGAACGCGGCGGACGGGTAGGACCGGATCAGGCGGCCCGTGCCACCGTTCAGGACCACCTCGTGACGGGTACTGGCGGTCCTGGCCTGCCGCCCGGGCACGTTCACCCCCACTGTGACCACGCCCGGCCAGACGCGTACCGACACGATCCGTGAGCCGGCCCGGAAGCCGGCCAGCGAGCTGTCCCACACTGGCGAGCCCGAGCGGGACTTGTAGGCGAACACGGTCGTGCCGATGCCGATCGCGGCGATCCGGCCGCCCAGGGCCGCGTAGGTGTCACCCTGCGCCGGCGTGGTCCCGGCCAGCCCGGGCTGGGCCACCCAGGCGCCGGGCAGCGGGCGGGACCACCGGACCATGCCCGCGGACTGGCAGGCCCGGTTGGTACAGGGCCGCGCCGCGGACGCCGGGCCAGGCACGACCGCCATCGCCACGAGGATCGCAATGAACCACCCGCGGCGCAGCCGTATGTGTGACCCGCGGCGCAGCCGCATGAACCACCCGCGGCGCAGCCACATGTGTGACCCGCGGCGCAGCCGCATCAGCGTGCCGGGCGTCACGTCCATGTCTCCCATCGGGCCAGTAAGGTTTTCCCGGGGTACCGCTTGGCAGAAGTCCAATACAGAAGGTAGGGAGATCATGGCCGATCGCGCACCGCTTCCGTACGACTTCCTCCCGCCAGTGCCGTCCTTCACGGTGCTGAGCGACGACGTCGCCGACGGCGAGCAGATGAGCAACGCGCAGGTCTACAACAGCTTCGGCATGTCCGGCGAGAACATTTCCCCGGGCCTGCGCTGGTCCGGCTTCCCCGCGGAGACCCAGAGCTTCGCGGTCACCTGCTACGACCCGGACGCCCCGACCGGCTCAGGGTTCTGGCACTGGCTCGTGGTCGATATCCCGGCCTCGGTGACCGAACTGCCGGCCGGCGCGGGCGCGGCGGGTGGCGCTGGCCTGCCCGCGGGCGCCTACTCCGTCCGCAACGACTACGGCAGCAAGGACTTCGGCGGGGCGGCGCCACCCCAGGGTGACCCGCCACACCGCTACATCTTCGCGGTGCATGCCCTGGACACCGGGAAGCTGGACATCAACTCCGACGTCTCCCCCGCGGTGACCGGCTTCAACCTGCGCTTCCACACGATTGCCCGCGGGCTGCTGGTCCCGGTGTATGGGCACTGACCGCGGAAAGTTCCGTTGCGGGCCTTGAGTAAAGGCACCGGGCGCCCGGGTGGCAGGCCGGCGGTCACCCGGGCCGGCCGCGGGTGGTGACGCCCGTGGGCCGGTCCCCGTTCGACCCGGTCGCGGCCGATTACGACGCCGGGCGCCCGTCCTACCCGGACGCCCTGTTCGCCGCGATCGAGGAGGCGGCCCGGCCGCTGCGGGGCGCGGTGGTGCTCGACGTGGGCGCGGGCACCGGCATCGCCACCCGGCAGCTGGCCGCCCGCGGGGCGCGGACGGTCCCGATCGACTTCGGCGAGCTGATGCTGGGCCGCGCCCGGGCCCGCAGCCCCCGCCTGACCTGCCTTCAGGCGGACGGGAACGCGCTGCCGATCCGGTCCGGGTCCGTCGACCTCACCTGCTTCGCCCAGTCGTGGCACTGGTTCGATCAGCACGAGGCCAGCCAGGAGGTGGCCCGGGTGCTGCGCCCGGGCGGCTGCTGGGCGGCCTGGTGGAGCCACGCCTGGGCGGACGGGGAGGTCTGGTTCGACACCTACCAGGAGGTGATGGAGGCCGCCTGCCCGGGTTACCGCCAGCATCACCGCGACCCCGACTGGAGCGAGGAGGGCATCGCCAGCACCGGGCTGTTCGAGCCCGGCGTGCGGACCGTGGTGCCGTGGACCCGCGAGGTGGACACGGCGACCTGGCTGGCCGAGGAGCGCAGCAAGTCCTACATCGCCCAGCTCGCCCCGCCCGTCCGGGACCGGCTGCTGCGCCGGATCGGGGAACTGCTGGTCACGCACTTCCCCGGGACCCCCATGATCGTGCCCTACCGGACCCGGATGTGGCTGGCCCTGCGGCGCTGACCTGGGATCCTGGCCCCCCAGCCCGGATCCTCAGCCCGTATCCTCAACGAACGCGTAGTCGCGCAGGAAGTCCTGCAGAGCGGCGTGCCGGTCCAGCAGCCCGGGCCGGGCCGGGCCGGGTTTCTGCGAGCCGAGCTCATCCGGGCCGAACTCGAGCAGGTCCGCCCGGACGTCCGCGATGACCCGCGTCATGCCGGTCACCAGGGCCCGCGGGTCCGTGGTCAGCTCCAGGTCACGGTCGGCCCGGTCCAGGATCTCCGCCCGGACCAGCAGGTCGGCCACCTCCTGGGTGCAGCCCAGGCCCGCTTCGAGCAGGTCGGCCCAGCCGCGGCAGAGCGTGCGCCGCCCCCGGCCGGCCCGGTAGGCGGTGTACACGGCGTCCCACTGGCGGCGGATGAACTCCTCCCAGCCGAGGTCCTCGAGCTCACCCGGATCGTGGTCGTACACGCGCTCACCTTAACTGGCCTGCCCAGGGCGGGCTGGGGGCCAGGGACGCCGGAGCCCGCGGGGCGGCCGGGGGTGAGACCCCCGATTCGGGGACTAGCCCAATTCCGAGCGAACTGCCAATGTGGGTAGAGCAAACGAAGGCCATCCGTCCCCAGCCGCATCAGCAGTACCAGAATCGAATAGCCCCTTATCGCTGACTGAACTGACTGTTCAGGCAGTTGCGAAGTCTCACCCCCAACGAGGCTTGACGTGCGTCCGAGCGCTTACTGTGGTGCCAGCCCATACCGAGGGCAGGCCGCGCCGAATGATGCAACACTGACAGCGTGCCGGCAATCCTGTTAAAAGGGAAAATGGAACCAGAGGCACTTTCGACTCAGCTGCCTGAGGAGCCAAACCGGTTCATCGGGCGGGAACGCGAACTCGGTTACCTGCGTGACGCGCTGCACCGCACCCGGGCCCTCACCTTGTGCGGGGCGGGCGGGATCGGGAAGACCCGGCTGGCCCTGCGGCTGCTGGCCACCACGGCCGGGGACTTCGCCGACGGCGTCTATGCGGTCGAACTGGGCGACCTGTGGGAGCCGGACCTGATCGTGTCCCGGGTGGCCTCTCTCATCGGCGTCGACGGCGAGGCCGGGCGCCCGTTGCAGGACACGCTGGCCGACGCGCTGGAGACGCGGCAGGCGCTGATCATGCTCGACAACTGCGAGCACCTGGTCGACGCCTGCGCCGCGCTCTGCCAGCGGCTGCTGGCCGGCTGCCCGGAACTGCGCATCGTGGCCACCAGCCAGGAGCCGCTGCGGATCCCTCAGGAATCCGTGTGGCAGGTCGCGCCGCTCGCTGTGCCGCCCTCGGACGCCCCCCGGGGCGCCGCGGAACTGGCTGCCTTCGAGGCGGCCGAGCTGTTCGCGGACCGGGCGGCGGCGGCCCGGTCCGGCTTCGCGATCACCGAGCGGAACGCGATGGCGGTGGCGGCCATCTGCCGGGCCCTGGACGGCGTGCCGCTGGCCATCGAGCTGGCCGCCGCCCGGGTGACCGTGCTGTCCGCCGAGCAGATCGCCGCGCGGCTCGGCGACCGCTTCACGGTGCTGGGTTCCGGCGACCGGACCGCGCCGCCCCGGCAGCGGACGCTGCGGGCCACCATCGACTGGAGCCACGACCTGCTCTCCGCGGCGGAGCAGGCCCTGCTGCGCCGCCTGTCGGTGTTCTCGGGCTGGTCCCTGGACATGGCCGAGCAGGTCTGCGCCGATGACCGCCTGCCCACCGAGGACGTGGTCGGGCTGCTCGCGGCCCTGGTCGACAAGTCGCTGGTGGTGGTGGAGCCGGAACTGCTCGGCCAGACGCGCTACCGGATGCTGGACAGCATCCGCGTCTACGCCGCGCAGCGCCTCGCCGAGGCGGGCGAGTCCGCCGCGATCCAGCTGCGGCTGCGCGACTACACGGTGGCCGTGTGCGAGCGCAACGAGGCGGTCGGGATGGCCACGATCCCATCCGGCTGGCCGATGGTGGTCGCCGTGTTCCGCCGCTACGACGTGGACGTGGCCAACCTGCGCCAGGTCCTGAGCAGCTGCCTGGCCGGCGGCGACGCGGTGGCCGGGCTGCGCATCTGCGCCGCCGTCCGGCCGTCGTGGATCGTCCGCGGCTCGTTCGATGAGGGCGAGGGATGGTTCGCCCGCTTCCTCGGCCTCCGCGGCCAGGAGGTGCCCCCGCCGGTACTGGGGGCGGCGCTCATCGGCCGGGCCCAGCTCGCCCTGCCCAACGACCCGGCCCAGGCCCGGCAGTGGGCCCGCGACGGGCTGGAGCTGTGCCAGGCCGCGAGCCTGCTCATCTGGGCCGCCACGGCGCAGAACGTACTGGCGGAGACCGCCCTGCACACCGGCGAGCTGGCGGAATCGGCCCGGTGGGCGGCCAAGGCCCTGGCTACCGCCCGGGAGGCGGGTAACGCCTGGAACGAGGGGTACGCGCTGGGGACCCAGGCCGCCCTGGCCGCGGCCGAGGGGCGGCTGCGCGAGGCCCAGCAGCTCGGTGAGACCGCGCTCGAGGTGATGCGCAGCATCGACCAGCGCTGGGGCGTGGCCCGCACCCTGCTCGGCCTGGGCGCGCTGGCCCGGCTGCGGCGCGATCCGGCCGGGGCCATGGACTGCTACCAGGCGGCCCTGCCGATCCTGCGCGAGATCGATTCCCGGCCGGACATCGCCCGCTGCCTGGCCGGCATCGGTCGGGTCGCCCTGGACCAGGGACAGCTCGCCCTGGCCCGGCCGCACCTGGCGGAGAGCCTGCGGCTGAGCCAGCTGACCGGGGCCCGGA
>JAOPYP010000049.1 GCA_025964635.1 Actinomycetes bacterium
ATCCGATACCGTTTCGCGGCATGGCGGGATACGACGACGACCTACGTTTCGCCCACGTGCTCGCCGACGCGGCCGATGACATCACCACGCGCCGCTTCCGGGCGCTCGACCTGCGCGTCGAGTCCAAACCCGACCTGACGCCGGTCACCGACGCGGACAAGGCGGCCGAGGAATCGCTGCGCAACGTGCTGCGCCGGTCCCGGCCGCGCGATGCCGTGCTGGGCGAGGAATTCGGCCGGGACGGCGGCGGCCCCCGCTGCTGGGTGATCGACCCGATCGACGGCACCAAGAACTACGTCCGGGGCGTCCCGGTGTGGGCCACGCTGATCGGCCTGATGGACGGCGACCAGGTGGTGATGGGCGTGGTCTCCGCCCCGGCCCTCGGCCGGCGCTGGTGGGCGGCCAGCGACAACGGGGCCTGGACCGGCAAGAGCCTCACCAAGGCCACCCGCTGCCGGGTCTCGGACGTGGCGCGGCTGGAGGACGCCTCGTTCTCCTACTCCAGCCTGACCGGCTGGGAGGAGAAGGGCGTGCTGCCCGGCTTCCTCGACCTGGCCCGGTCGGTGTGGCGGACCCGCGCATACGGCGATTTCTGGTCCCACGTCCTGGTCGCCGAGGGGGCCGCGGACGTCTCGGCCGAGCCCGACGTGTCCCTGTGGGATGTCGCGGCGCTGCAGATAATCGTGGAGGAGGCGGGCGGCGTCTTCACCGACCTGGGCGGCAACGCCAGGCCGGACGGCGGCAGCGTGGTCTGCACCAACGCGCGGCTGCACCAGGAGGTGCTCGACCGCCTGGCTAGCCCCGGAACCTGACCTGATGTGCAGGTATGCGTAGCCGGATCGGACCGGGATAAGGCCTTGCCCTCGCGCGGGCATGCGCGGATGCTGGAGGGACTAGCTCGTCACAAAGGCACAAGCGCATCCGCAACGAGGCGGCGCACCCCGGCCGGCACGGCCCGGGCGGGTCGTGGCGTCTCGGATTCAGCCCGGGGAGTGATCGATCGTGAAGGTGCGAGACGGCATGACCAGGCTGGTGCTCACCATCGGCCCGGCGCATACCCTCCGCGAGGCGGCGCGCCTCATGTCCGCACGCCGGGTGGGCGCGGCCGTGGTGACCGACGACCAGCACGCGGGGATCGGCATCCTGACCGAGCGCGACATTCTGGACTCCCTCGGGCATGGCCAGGATCCGGACGCTGAGCTGGCCGCAGACCACCGGACCATGGACGTGGTGTTCGCCTCGCCCGACTGGACGCTGCAGCAGGCCGCGGAGACCATGGTGCGGTCCGGCTTCCGGCACCTCGTGGTGATCGAGGGCCAGGATGTCATCGGGCTCCTGTCGATGCGTGACATCGTCCGGGTCTGGGCCGACGCCCCTACGCCGGTGGCCCAGGCTCCGGCCACCGCACCGGCCTGACCCTCGGCCACCGCACCGGCCTGACCCGGCCCGGATACCGCACTCACCTGCATGATCGCTGCCCCGGGGCCCCCGCGGCCGGGGCAGGGCAGCGTGCGGCGGGCCAGAGGCGGCATGAGACTGTAGCGGAATGCGGCTCCGTGGCGCAGTGACGCTCGTGACCGGCGGATCGTCGGGTATCGGCGCCGCTACGGCACGGGTCCTGGCCAGGGCCGGAGCCCGGCTGCTGATCGCCGGGCGGGACCCGGCGCGGCTGGACGCGGTGGCCCGTGACACGGGGGCGCTGGCCCTCAAAGCCGACCTGGCCGAGCCGCAGGGCCCGGCCGAGCTCGCCGAGGCGGCGCTGCAGATGGCGGCCACGGACGCCGACGCCCCTGGCATCGACATCCTGATCAACAACGCGGGGGTCGGCTGGTGTGGCCCGATCGGCGAGATGACCGGCGACAAGATCGCCGAGATCCTGGCCGTCAACCTGGCCGCGCCGATCGAGCTGACCCGGCGGCTGCTCCCCCGGATGACCGCGCGGGGCAGCGGCCGGATCGTGTTCGTCTCATCCATCGTGGGTGCCACGTCGGTCCGGGACGAGGCGGTGTACTCGGCGGCCAAAGCGGGCCTGGGCAACTTCGCCGAGAGCCTCGCCCACGAGCTGGAAGGCTCCGGTGTGGGCGTCTCCGTGATCGTGCCCGGGGTGATCAATACCCCGTTCTTCGAACACCGGGGCCGCCCGTACGGCCGGAAGAAGCCGGAGCCGCTGCCGGCGGAACAGGCCGCCGAGGCGATCAGGTCCGCGCTCGAGCACGACCGCCAGATGGTCTACGTGCCCCGGTGGATGAGCTTCCCGGCCCGGCTGCACGGCGCGGCCCCGCGGACGTTCGCGGTGCTGGCGCACTGGTTCGGGGATCACGGCTTAGCTGGGCCGCCAGGCTGCCCGCTGGCCCGGGCCAGGCCTCAATCTCCGCAACGAAAACCGTCAGCCGGGAATCGGGCTCCCCGGGACAGGTGTGAGGGCCCCGTGCGCCTCCCCAGCCCAGCACACGAGGCCCTCCGCCCCCCGAATTGGCCCGTTACCGGGGGCCGCCCGGTGCGTGGGCCATCACCCACATATTCCACCAGCAGAAAGCTATAAAGGACAGGGCCGAAAGTCCTGTTTTTGGTCAAGAAGTTCTGCTATGCTCCGGCCGCCCTATGCCCGGGCCACCCCGCGGGGCACGATGGTCCCTGACCGTGTTGAGTACGTGACTGAGTGCATGACACGAGGTGACCACGGTCGGTGACGCCGCAGACCGCACCGTCAGGGATTCGCAGGCGCGCGGCCCGCGCCTGGCCCGAAACACGGGCGTCACATTGACGGATGTCCGAAAGGCCGGGCCCGGTCGTCCCGATCCAGGGAGACCGCCGGGCTTGAGGGGCCGCCGGGCTTGAGGGGCCGCCGGGCTTGAGGGGCCGCCCGGCCGGGAGAGACCCGCGGACCGGGGCCCACGGCCGGGGACCCGCGGCCCGGGGGCGCCGGAGGGACCGGGGTGCCCCGCCACCCGGCTGGGGTCTTCCGCCTCAGGCGGCGGAAGTCCGCGCTGCCTGAGGCGGACCGCTCATCTCCCCGGGAAAGACTGCCCCGCCCGGCCCGGCGGGCCGCCCGGGTCACCTGGGCTGGCCTCATGACGCGGGCCGGCCCCGCCGGGAGCGGCCCCGTGGCCGGGGTCAGCCTCGTCGTCCCGGGGGACATCGGCCGGCCCGCCCACCGAGCCCCCGAGGCGGCGCTCACGCCCGGCGAGCGCTGCGATGGAGGCGGAGATGGCGGTGTCGCGGTCGCCCACGAGTTCCCAGGACCGGGCGACGCCGATGAGCAGCGAGGCGACCAGGACGTTGCCGATCACGTCGACCGGCACGCTCTTATGCGGGTTCACGATCAGGATGACGCCCGCGCCGGCCTCGAAACCGAACGCGGCCAGCAGCAGCACGAGCAGGCTGAGCTGGCTCCGCACGTGGCGCCGCGCGGCCGGGTCGCCGAGGATCGACCGCAGCCCGCCGAGGGTGAACAGCAGGCCGCCGCCACCAGCGACGGCCGCCGGATACCCGATCAGGTTGTGTGGCACCAGGCCAAACAGGGAGACGG
Organism: Actinomycetes bacterium; assembly: GCA_025964635.1. Classification (GTDB taxonomy): domain Bacteria; phylum Actinomycetota; class Actinomycetes; order Streptosporangiales; family Streptosporangiaceae; genus RYN-230. The sequence continues at coordinate 3,530 of JAOPYP010000049.1, forward strand.
TCAGGGCGTTCGTGAACGCCACCAATGCCGCCGCCGCGCGGACCTGCCGGATGACGTCCGGGGGCTGCCCGGCGCGCGGCCGGGGGGCCACCGACAGGGCCACGAAGAGCAAGCCGGTCAGCGCACCCGCCGCCCCGGCGATGGCCACGAACAGGTCCCGATATGTCCCAGTCACCACGGGCCGCCAGCCTACTGGGTGACGTGGCGGCGGCCCGCCAGGTCACCCCGATCGGCCCGGCGTGACCGTCCCGTCCGGTCCGGCGGCGGGTCAGCCGGCCAGATCGGTGCGCAGCACGCTGAACCAGATCCCATCCCGCCACGCGCCATCGCGCCACCCGATGCCGCGCAGCAGGCCCTCCCGGATGAACCCGGCCTTCTCCAGCGCCCGCTGCTCGGCGATGTTGCCTGCCTCGGTGGCCGCCTCGATCCGGTGCACGGGGGTGTGCGCGAACAGGTAGCGCACCAGCATCCGGTGCGCCTCGGTGCCGTACCCGTGGCCCCGGGCCCTGGCGGCCAACGCGATGCCGATCTCCCAGCAGTAGGCCGTCGGGGTGGGGGACTTGCGCCGCCAGTTGACGAGCCCCACCCGTTCCTGGCCGCGGACCAC
>JAOPYP010000077.1 GCA_025964635.1 Actinomycetes bacterium
GGCCGGTCCCGCCTGGCCGCTGGCGGACGGCGCGGCCGGTTGCGGCGGGCGCTGCAGCTCGTTGTAGATGATGCCGGTGATGGCCATCCCGAGATAGAACTGCTCCCACGCCCAGCAGGCTGTCAGTGTCTCCTCATCCTGGGCCAGCTGCCCGGTCGGCGGCCAGCTCGCGTCGACCACGCGATGCCGCACGATCCAGTAGGCATCGTGCTGGTCCACCGCCATCAGGTCGATCCGCCCGCGGTACCTGACGGCCTCCCCGGCCGCGGTGACCAGGCCGGCCGACGGCGAGGCGGGATCGAGCACCAGCACCTCGTAGTCCGCCTCGATCAGCACGGGGGCGAACTGGTCGACCGTGGGCGCCCACGCGAAGTAGCGGGTCAGCAGGTCCTGGGCCGCGCCCAGCTGGTCCCGCCACCAGCCGGGATCGGCGCGCTCGCCGGTTTGCTCCTGCTGCCGGGCCAGGGCCCGCTCCAGCCCCTGGACGACGAGCGGCAGGCGGATGCCGCGATCCCAGTCCCACATCCCCGGGTAGTAGTAGACGGCCAGCGCGTCGCGGACCGCGCGGTCCAGGTCGCCGGTCCCGGGCGGCCGCACCGGTCCGAGGTTCTGGCGCGGGCCGGCCGCGAAGTCCCACTGACGGCGGCACCGCGTGAACGACGTGCGGTCGGCCGCGCTAACGACGTACGACATGCCTTGGCTCCTGGCGGCTCACGCCCCGTGGCTCTCATCCTCACGGTGCCTGCACCGGGCGGCCCGCGCAAGCCGGCGTTACCGCAGCTCGCCGGCCACCTTGAGGTCGTCGAAGAGCAGCTGGTCGACCGCCGGCACCCGGGAACGGTCCGCGTAGCAGAACCAGGCGAGCTCGTCGATCTCGCTGCTGGGGGCCAGGGTCCCGGCGTAGTCGCCGGTGTAGCAGCTCATGCGCACAACCGCACCGCCCGGGTGGCCGCCGGCCTGGTCTGCCTCATAGGTGCCCACATGGCGCACCGTTTCCGGCCAGAGCATGACCGTCAGTTCCTCGCTGATCTCGCGCAGCAGGACCTGCAGGTCGCTTTCCGCACCTTCCCGCTTCCCGCCGGGGATGTAGAAGACGTCCTTCCCGCGGGGCCGGGCGCAGAGGATCCTGCCGTTCTCCACGCGCACCCACGCCACCGTGTCGATGAGGACTGGTGCCATCCCTCGTCAGGCGGCCTGCTCGGCCTGCAGCTGACGGACCACCTCGAGCGCGTCGCCGACGTGCTGGCCGATGTTGGTCATGGAGTTGAACACGTGCCGGACCGTGCCCTGGCGGTCGATGACGTAGGTCACCCGGCCGGGCAGCATGCCGAGGACCGCCGGAACCCCGTAGAGCTTGCGGACCCGCCCGCCTTGATCGCTCAGCAGGGTGAACGGGAGCTGGTGCTTGCCGGCGAAGGCGGCGTGCTTGCCGACTGAGTCGGAGCTGACCCCGATCACCTCGGCGCCGGCGTCGGCGAACACCTCATGGCTGTCGCGGAAGGCGCACGCCTCGGCGGTACAGCCGCGGGTGTCGTCCCGGGGGTAGAAGTACAGGACGACGACCCGTTGGCCGAGCCGGTCCTGCAGCCGGACCGGCTCACCGGACTGCGCCGGGAGAGTGAAGTCAGGGGCCGTGTCGCCCACCTGGATGCCCTGTGCCATGCCCGCCAGCCTCCCTGTGGGCCCGCGGACCGCGGGCTGCTCCTCCAGCGTAGCCGGGTTCACCCGAGCGGCTGCCGGGCCATGGCCGCCGGTTGCCGGCCGGCGAACAGCCAGCCGCCGGCCGACGCGGTCAGGGGGAGGCCGGCCAGGACCAGGATGAGGTCCACCGTCGGCACGTGACTGACCGTGGTGGCCAGGCTGCTGCGGTACCAGGCGATCGCGGCCAGGTAGGCGATAGCCGTGCCGATGACCGCGCCGAGCAGGCCGAGCCCGCCCGCGGTGACCGCGGTGATGGTCCGCCGGGTCGTCCCGCTCGCCCCGGTCGCGGCGAGCGTGCGCAGGTCGCTGCCGGTTTCGCTGCGGATCAGGCCGACGGTCATGGCCAGCACGCCGAGGGCGATGAGCAGGCCCACCGCGGTCGCCGCGTTGAGGATCTCCGACAGCGACACCTCGCCGGACTTGGTCTCGATGATGGCGCCCGCGGCCGCGGCGAGCTGCCGCGCACTGCTGATCTGCCCGGCGGTCAGCGGCCGGGCGGCCTGGATCAGCCAGCCGGACGTGACCTCGTGCAGGCCGAGGGCGCGCACCGCGCGGAGGGTGATGACCGTGTTCGGCGCCGACGTGCCGGACGGCAGGCCGGTGACCGTCTCGATCTGTGGGCTGGCGATGCAGCTGCCGGCGGGGCAGGGATCCTGGGATCGGGCCTGGCCCGGGCCCGGAAAGCGGCTCGGCGGGACGACCAGCTGCATCCGTGGCTCGGCGGCCAGGCCGGGGCGCATGGTCAGCACGTCGGCGCCCGCGGTGACCTGGCCGGGCCGGATCCCGAAGTTGCGCAGCAGCGCCGGGGTCGCCACGTAGAGCGGCCCGGAGTAGTTGTTGGTCTGCGTGCCCGCCTGGTTGAGCGTCGCCTGGACGGGGCCCGGATACCCGGCGACATGCGCTCCGGGCTGGGCGGCCGAGTACAGGGTGAGGACGCTGCGGCTGGCCAGCGCGGTGGTGACCCGGCCGACCAGGGTCCGCTCCTGGCCGTGGGTCAGCGGGCGCGGGTTCGCGGACCCCGGGGCGCCAGCGGGACCGGGGCCGCCTGCTGCGGGCGGGTACAGGATGAGCTGGCTGGCCGTCAGGTTGGGCCCGGTGTAGTCGAGGACGTTGGCGTACCGGGCGGTGGCGAGGATGCAGATGAGCATGGCGATCACAACAGCGAAGGTGATCGCCGAGAGCGCGGCCGCGGACCTGGCGCGGTAGCGGGCGAGATCGCGCAGCGCGAGCCGCACCGCTACCGGCGCGTGTCGGCCGAGGGCCGCGAGGCCCGTGATGCAGAACGGGGCGAGCAGCAGGCCGCCGCAGGTCGTGGCGACCAGGCCGCCGAGTGTCTCCAGCGTGGACGTTCCGCTGTTGTGGCCCCACCCGCCGGCCAGGATCAGCAGGCCCGGGCCGATCAGCAGCAGGACGATCCCGGGCACGGCGGAGCGGTGCGCCGCCCTGGGCGGCTCCGGCCGGCCAGCCAGCGCGGCGTGCGGGGAGATCCGGGCGACCGCGCGGGCGGGCCGGCTGGCCGCCGCGATGGCGGTCACGACGGCGAGGACCATCCCGGTCGCGATCAGCCACCACGGCAGGTGCAGCGGGTCGATCTGGTGGCCTGCGCTGGTCTCGAGGTACGGCCGGTAGGCGAACCAGGCCGCGAATCCGGCCGCGGCCCCGGCCAGCGCGCCGGTGAGGCCGGCAATGGCCCCGTTCGCGGTCATCACCAGCCGCACGTGGCGGTCGGCTGCGCCGAGCGAGCCGAGCATGCCCAGCGCGCGGAGCCTGCGCTGGGCCAGCACCGTGAAGCCGGCCACGGCCACCAGGCCGATGAAGATCAGTCCGAGCACGGCCAGGGCCAGCACGATGATCGCGGGGCCGATGCCACCGGAGGACGGAGCGGGGGCCTCGACGGTGGCGCCGGCTGGGAAGCGGTACCCCGCCACGGCCCGCGCGGAGGCGTCGAACAGGATCGTGACCTGATCCGGGGCGCTGACCTGCCCCGCGGCGACCAGTGCGAACTCGTCGGGCAGGTGGCTGGGGTTCTCGACGATGCCGGTCACCCGGCGGTCCTGGCCGCCCTGGTGCCAGGTACCGCCGGCCCGGAGGTTGTAGAGCGTCGCCACCTGGCTGGTCAGGGCGACCTGATCCGGCCCGGCCGGGTAGTGCCCGGAGACCAGGGCCAGGGTGGGCTGCCCGTAGAGGCCGCGCGGATCCTGGGCCCGCAGCTGGACCTGGCTGGCCGAGCCGGTCACCAGGTCCTGGTTCTCGATCACGTCCGCTGGCCCGAACCGCTGCCGGATGGCCGAAATATCCGCGGCCAGGTGCGGATCCGTGCCGGGGATGACGGCGAGGTGATTCGCGGTCCCGAACGTGGCCGTGTTGGGTGGCGCGGGCGTGTTGCTGGCCACCGCCCCGCCGAAGATCGTTCCCGCTGCGGCCACGGTGATCAGGCTGAGGATCAGCAGTTGCTGGCGCCACTCGCGGCGGAACAGCCGCCACGCCCAGCGGATCACCGCGCGCCGGGCCGGGGCGCCCCCGTCCGCCTGGTGCGCCGGGCGGTCGCGCAGTCCCGCGCTCACCGGCCTTGCTCCATGGCGAGCCGCGCCTGCGGTCCGGCCTGCGCCCCCCGGTCGGTGACCTGGCCGTCCCGCACCAGCAGCACCCGGTCCGCCCAGGAGGCCAGCTGTGCGTCGTGGGTGACCAGCACGGCGGCCACCCCGCGGGTGCAGGCGTCGCGGATCAGCTGCATCACCGCCTCGCCGTTGGCCGAGTCGAGCGCCCCCGACGGCTCGTCGGCCAGCAGCAGGTGGCGCTCCCCGGCCACTGCGCGGGCGATAGCCACCCGCTGCCGCTCGCCGCCGGACAGCTGATCGGGAAAGCTGGACGCCCGGGCAGCGAGCCCGAGACCTTCCAGCGCCCGGATCCCCGCGGCGCGGGCCTTCCTGGCTGGCACGCCGTCGAGTTCCAGCGGCAGCGCGACGTTCTCGGCTGCGGTGAGCCCGGGCAGCAGGTTGAAGTCCTGGAAGACGTACCCGATCGTCCGGCGGCGCAGCCTGGCCTGCGCCCCCCGTGACATGGCCGACAGCGGGGCACCCTCGATGAGCACCTCGCCACTGGTCGGTTTCTCCAGGCTGCCCGCGATCGTCAGCAGCGTGGACTTTCCGGACCCACTCGGGCCCATCACCGCAACCATCGCGCCGGCCTCGACCGTCAGGCTGGCGTCACGCAAGGCGTGCACCTCGGCCGGGCCCGCGCCGTAGACCTTCGACACCTGCTGCAGCTCGAGCACGCTCATCGCCGCACCTCGCGGCGCGGCCGGCCGGTGATCTTCTCGCTCATGGACGTTCCTTCCGGGTCCGTTTCGGCGTCCTGCAGGCCGGAATCCACCAGCCCAGCGGTTACGCTAGGTGAGCGTCCACTGCCGGGGACATAGGGCTGAACGGCGTGTCCAGGTGCACCTAGGTACACCCCCGGTGGGGGGTGCAGCGTCACTGCGGGTCTGGCTGCGCACCCGGCACACTTGACAGGCAGGTGGGCGGCGAAGGAGATCAGACTGTGGACGGCGGAACAGGAACCCCGGAGCGGGGCTGGCGGCAGGGGCGCTGGTCGTGGATCGGCGCGGGTGCTCTCGCCGTTGCCCGGGGCGCGGGATTGTGCGGGCTGGCCGTGGCCGGTCTCGTCCTGCTGCTGGCGCTGCTGATGCCCCTGTTCCTGGCCGGCCTGGGGATCGGGCTGCTGGTGAACGGCCCGGCGCACTGGCCCGCCGCGGAGGGAGCCGCCGTCCGGGCCGCGCCGTTCGCCGGGCTGGTGGTGAGCCTGCTGCTGTTCCCGGCCCTGCTGCTGGCCGTCCGCGGGCTCGCAGTGGCGACCCGGAGACTGTCGGGGGACTGGTGCGCGGTGCCGATCTCCGATCCGTACCTGAGCCCGCCTGCGGACGGACGGGGCGGCTACCGCGAGCGGCTGCGCTGGCTGGCCGACCCGGCCACCAGGCGGGACGTGCAGTGGCTGGCGGTGAACACCCTCGGCGGCTGGATCCTCGCCGCCGTGCCGGCCGGGCTGATGCTCTACGGCCTGCTCTGCCTCCTGGGTGGTAACCGGGGACACCCGGTGGTGGCCACGCCGCCGGCCTTCCCCGGCAGCGAGCCGCCGATGCTGCTCTTGCTGGGCGCCGCGCTCATCGCGCTGGGTCTGTGGGCCGGCCCGCGGCTGCTGCGCGGGTACGGGTTGCTGGCCCGCTCGTTGCTGGGGCCCACCGGGCAGGCTGCGCTGGCGCTGCGGGTCGCCCATCTGGCCCAGACCCGGGCCGACACGATCGACACGGGCGCGGCGGAGATGCGCCGTATCGAGCGTGACCTGCACGACGGCGCCCAGGCCCGGCTGGTGGCGATGGGCATGACGCTGGATGCCGCGGATCAGATGCTGGGAGACAATCCGGCCGCGGCGCGGGCGCTGCTGGCCGAGGCCCGCGAGTCTTCGGCGAAGGCGCTGGCCGAGCTGCGTGCCCTGGTGCGCGGCATCCACCCGCCGGTGCTCGCCGACCGGGGTCTGGCCGAGGCGCTCCGGGGGCTGGTCCTGGACCTGCCGCTGCGCATCCACTTCGCCAGCGAGCTGACGGGCCGGCCCCCCGCGCCGATCGAGTCCGCCGCCTACTTCGCGGTCAGCGAGCTGCTCGCCAACGTGTCCAAGCACGCGCACGCCCGGCAGGCCTGGGTCGATCTGCGGCACCAGGACGGGATGCTGCGGCTGGGGGTCAGCGACGACGGGTGCGGCGGCGCGGACCCGGCCCGCGGCACCGGCCTGGCCGGCATTGAGCGCCGGCTGGCCGCCTTCGATGGCGTACTCGCGCTGTCCAGCCCGCCGGGCGGGCCTACCGTGGTGAACATGGAGATCCCGTGCGCGCTGTCATCGCCGAAGACCTCTTCCTGCTGAGGGACGGCCTGACCCGGCTCCTGGAGGCGCACGGCATGCAGGTCACCGCAGCCGTGGACAACGGCACCGCCTTCCTCGCCGCGGTCACCGCCGATAAGCCGGACGTTGCGATCGTCGACGTCCGGCTGCCGCCGACGTTCACCGACGAAGGGCTGAAGGCCGCGCTGGCCGCCCGGCGCGAGGTCCCCGGCCTGCCGGTGCTGGTGCTCTCCCAGTACGTGGAGCAGATCTACGCCCGCGAGCTGCTCGCCAGCGGCACCGGCGGCATCGGCTACCTGCTGAAGGACCGGGTGCTGGACGGTGCCCAGTTCGCTGACGCGGTGCGCCGGGTCGCCGGCGGCGGGACCGCGATGGACCCGGAGGTGATCGCCCGGCTCGTGGACCGCAGCTCCGCGGACGGGGCGCTGGCCACGCTGAGCCCGCGCGAGCGCGAGGTGCTCGGGCTGATGGCCGAGGGGCGCTCCAACGCCGCCATCGCCCAGCGGCTGTTCATCACCGAGCGGGCAGTCGCCAAGCACACCGCCTCCATCTTCCTCCGGCTGGACCTGCAGCCCTCCGACGACGACAACCGGCGGGTGCTCGCCGTCCTCGCGTTCCTCGGCCGCTGACGTCGCGGGCCGGATGCCCTGGACTGTCCGTGATGACAGTTCCTGACCGCTCAGTCCTGGTCGTCGTGGGCCACGCCGCCGACCAGGACCGGGCACGGTGCCTGGCGCAGGAGCTCGCTCAGCGTGCTCCCGGGCACCAGTTTCCCGAGGTGGCGATGACGGTGGGCACCGATCACCACGACTTGCCCGCCGAGTTCGCCGGCTAGCCGGGCGAGCGTCTCGGCCACCGTCACGTCGTCGGCCACCGCCAGGCCGTCGGCCTCCAGGCCAGCCTGCCTGGCCAGCGCCGCACCCTGTTCGGCCAGCTGCTGCGCCGCGTCATAGGCGGCCGTTTCCGCCTCGAACGCGGTGCGGATGTCCAGGGCAGCGGGCGGCATCTCCAGCGCCTTGACGGGCAGCGTCGCCGCCTCGAAGGCACGCCCGGCTTCCCAGGCGACCACCACCAGGGCTGGCCGCGGGGCCAGCAGGGCGGCCGCCTCGCGCAAGGCCCGCCCGGACGCGGGCGATCCGTCGAAGCCGACGATGACGGGACCGGAGTGCATCACTCCCGCACGCTACCTCCGGGGTCAGCTGGCCGCACTGACACCCCCTCCGGCAGCGACAGCCGCCGTCCGGGCCGGAGGCTCAGTCCCGGGCGGCGCGCGCCTCCAGCAGGCGCTGAACCATCTGGTGGCCATGCCCTCCGGCCCACCCGGGTCATCGTGATCGTCCAGCACGGAAGCCGGCGCGCCGTGTACCAGGCGGGCACCGCGAGCCTGGCCCATCCCAGGCCGCTGGCCACCCATGACTACGAGCGGCTCGCCAGCTTCTCGAAGGCCTTCACCGGAGCCGTCGCGCTCGGCCTCGTCAGCCGCGGTACGCTCCGGCTCACCGACACGATCGGGCGGTGGCTGCCCGCGCTGCCCCGGGCCTGGCACCGCGTGACGCTCCGCGAGATGCTGCAGCACCGCAGCGGCCTGCCCGACTACACCTCCAGCAAGGCGCTGGCGCGCCGCCTCGCGCGGGCGCCGCGCGGGTTCATCCCGACCCGCCAGCTGCTGCGGTATGTCTGGCCCAGACCCCTGCAGTTCCAGCCCGGCAGCCGCTACGAGTACGACAACTCCGACAACACGGCCGTCGCCCTGATGGCCCGCGCGGCGGCCGGCCGCAGCTACCGCGGGCTGCTCCGCAGCCTCGTGTACCGGCCGGCTGGCCTGCGCCAGACCAGCCTCCCGGCCGGTTTCCGGCTGCCCCGCCCGTACCTGCACGGGTATGCGCTGCAGCCCGGCCATCCGGCCGAGGACGTGAGTGAGGTGCTCTCCCCGTCCTCCGCCTGGGCCGCCGGCGGCATGGTGTCCAGCCCGGCCGACACCAACCGGTTCATCCACGCCTACCTTGAGCCCCGGTTCTTTTCCCGACCGGTCCAGGCCGCCCAGCTGCGGTTCGTGACCGGCAATTCGTTTCCGCCCGGGCCCGGCGCCAAGGCCGCAGGCCTGGCGATCTTCCGCTCCGGCACGCGGAATTGCTCGCCGTCTGCGCCGCGATGGCCCGCCGCTAGCCCCGGCGCGGAGTCTGTGACCTGGGCGGCAAGGTAATCATCAGGGCGGGTGCAAGGTTGCCGTCCAGGCGCGTATCGCACGCTGGTACCGCAGTTCCGGCTGCGGAACCACCGGCGGCCAGCGACGGAAGGGCGCCTGTTGTGCAGGTTATGGACAGTTCAGGGCTGGTGTGGCGCAAGTCCAGCCACAGCACGAGCGGCAATTGCGTGGAGATCGCCTGGCGCCAGGGTGCGCAAGACATCAATGTCCTGGTGCGTGACTCCAAGTTCCCCGGCCGTGACCCGCTGGTCTTCACCCCGGGGGAGTGGGCCGCGTTCCTGGAGCGGGTGAAGACCGGGGACTTCGACGTCCTGGCCAGCCCCGCGGCCGCCTGACGGCCACGAGCTGCGGAGACGCAGCGACCGGCCCGGGTGGTACGCGGCCGCAGGTCCACGGAGCCTCAGCCGGTAGCCGGCAGTCGCAGGCCCGGGGGATGCGCGTCCAGGACCGCCCGCAGGGTGATGTCGTGTTCGAGCGCGGCCTTCAGCGAGCTGAGCAGGAAGGTGAAGCCCGCGGTGGAGTCGGTTACCCGTCTGACCTGAGTTTCAGCGTCTCCGGTGAATCCGGTCTCGGTAATATGGAGATACGTCGTGTCATTCTCATACGGCACGAATTGAAATTGGACTGCGGTGGGATGCGAGGGGTCGTAGCCGTCCCAGGAGAAGCGGATGCACCGGTCGGGCTGGATCTCCCTGACCCGCACCTTCCCTGAGGCGACGTACGTCTCCCATTCCCAGGTGAGTTCGGCTCCTTCCACCATTCTCCCGGTGCTCTTGGTGGACCAGAATCTCGTCGTGATCGCGGGTCAAGCGCCTGGGGGGCGGGGGTCCTGGCGGGTCATCTGGGCGGCCCGCAGCTCGGCGTGCATCTCCCACGGTGCGCGGGGCAGTACGTGACCGGTTTCGAGCAGGGACTTGAGGTTGGCGCACACGGCCGGCCATCCGGCCGAGACCGCCTCCAGGGCCTCGTCACCGGCCAGGTTCCCGTGCGTCACGGTGAGCCGGACGATTTCGTGGT
>JAOPYP010000099.1 GCA_025964635.1 Actinomycetes bacterium
CGGAGCCTGCTCAGCAGCAGGATCCAGTCCAGGTCGGCATCGCTGTAGCGGCGACGCCCGTCGGCCGTGCGGGCGACCCGGTTCAGCAGGCCGATGCGCTCATACCAGCGGAGCGTGTGCTGGGACATCCCGCACTTCTCCGCCGTCTCCCGAGTGGTCCAGCCGGTCACATCTGCGACCCTAAACGTTAGAGCACGCTTTAACGCAAACGGTCTGCCCGGCCCGGCCACTCCGGCGCGGTCATCTCCCTCAGCAACCTGATCCCGCCGTCGAGCTTCAGGGCCTGGTTCATGGCGTCAGCGGTCGGCGCGAAGACCGTGATGCCGCCATCCTTGCTCACGGCGACGTATTCGTCGTCCCACCCGAGGTCCCACCCGTGCCGCCACCGTGATTGCAGCCAGGCCAGGCCACCCGGCTCGGGGCAGGTGAAGGAGAACCGCGTCACGGGAGCACGGGATTCACGGGAGCACGGGCCAGGAGCAGGAGTTCTCGTTGATCCAGTTCATGATCTCCCCCGGCAAGTCCGCCAGCCTCGGCGTCACCAGGACGTCCATCGAGGTGGAATCCGGCGCGCCAGCCAGAGATGGGTCTGCGGGTAGTCCGCGTGCGGCCAGACATGCCAGCGCGGGAACCGCTCCTCGATGTCGGCCACCATCAGGCATTCGACCTCGGTCAGCACCGGGAACATCAGCCGGATCTGCTGAGAGGTGTAGGGCTGCCGGCGTTCCTCTAACACCTGCTCCTCCTCGAGGTGTCGGTGGGGCCCCGGCCAGGGGGTGTCTGCGAGCTGTTCATCCGACCGGGGCCTCGCACTTAGCTTTTCACCTCGTCCCACCTCTGTCCACCTCTTATGAGGTGATTACCCTGAAGATCACCACCGTCAACCTGTTACCTACTGTGAAGATGTGGCTCTTGACCTGGACAGTCCCATCCCCCTCTGGGAGCAGCTGGCTGACGCGCTGCGCGAGGGGATCAGATCCGGGGCCTATACGGGACGGGTCCCGTCGGCCAGATCGCTCGCCCAGGAATTCGAGGTGTCGCACAAGACATCCGAGCGCGCTCTCCACGCCCTGGTCGACCAGGGACTGCTCGTGGCGGTGGTCGGCAAGGGGTTCTACATCAAGCGGTAACTCACCGCTGTCGGCAGTCAGCGGTGTCAGTCTCGACGGGGCGCTTCCAGAGCAGGAGGTAGCGCCAGAAGATGAGCCGCCGTCTCAGCCTGGGAGAGGCACGGTGGAGAGTTGGCCTGACATGGTCCTTTTCGTTGCGTGCGGTGACCAGCCCGATGATGGAGTCCGCGCACGCGGCCGCCGATAGGGGAATTAGCGGGTCCTTGCTGGACGCAGGTGGCCGCATAGATCACGTCGGTCTGCGCGTGGGCGAGCGCTGTGCCAGTTTCGTCTCGCGCTGAGGTCGGGGCCGCCTACGCTGACGATGAGTCGGTAACCGGTGGTGACCAGGGCAGGAGGGGCCGGTGAGCGATCCGGCAGGGCTGTTGGTGTCGGTCCGGGGTGAGGCGCGGCGGATGGTGCCGCCCGACTATGCCCTGGTGGCTGCCACGATCGCGTCGTCGCGGGGATCGAAGGCGGAAGCGGTACGGGCGGCTGCCGCGGGCTTGGACAGCCTCACTGCCGATCTTGCGGCGCGGGGCGGGGTAGCGCTTGATGCCGGATCCGGACGGCGGCCGCTGACCTGGTCGGCGCAGTCGGTGACGACGTTCGCGGAGCGCGCTCACGATGAGACCACCGGGCAATACCGGCTGACTGGCCAGATGAGCGCGGCGGTAGCGGTCATGATCGGTGTCCGGGCCTTCGGCCTGCTGGACGCGCTCGGCGGGGTCCTGGCCGCCCGCGAAGCAGTCACCGTGCAGGAGGTCACCTGGCACGTCGACTGGGACAGTCCCGCCTGGCCAGACGTTCGCGCTGCCGCTGTCCAGGCCGCCATCGCGAAAGGCCGCGACTACGCCGCCGCGCTCGGGGTGTCGCTGCGCGGTGTGGAGCACATGGCCGACGCCGGGCTCCTCGGCGGCGGCAACACGGAGTCTGGCTTTACTGGCCGCTATGCGATGGCGCGAGCAGCCAGCCGGGGTGGCGAGGAACCCGATGCGCCCTCGCTTGACCCGGTTCCCCAGGAACTGGCCGCCATCGTCGAAGCCCGCTTCACCGCCGACGGCGTGTCCTTGACCGCGCACTGACCCGCCGCGCCACTCGGCAAACGCCGGCAGGGCCCGATCTCGCTGGTGGCCGCTGCCCAGAGGGCAGCCGGGGGTTCGATGGTCAGCCGACGGCCCGGGCTGGCGGGAGATAGATTTTCGGATTCGCAGCGTCCCCCTATGTGTGGCTGTTGTTGTGCGGTCGGGACTGGGTTGGGCTCACGGGTCTAGCGTTGCGGTATGAGCGTTCGCCCGTTTGAGGTCGTGTGTGAGATCGAGCCTCCGACTCGGCCGGATCTTAAGCATGTGCGTCATCAGATCGGGGTGCTGAGCCCGGTGGCTGATGCGTTCCTGATCCCGGACAATCACATTGGGCGGGCGACGGTGTCGAGTATCGCGGTGGCCCACGAGGTCGGCGCGATGGGCGGGCGGAGTATCGCGTGCCTGAACTCGCGGGACCGTAATCTGCTGGGGTTCCGGCGGGATCTGCTTACTGCGGCTGCGTACGGGGTGAGTGAGTTCTTGTTCGTCTACGGCGATAAGCCGGGTTCGGGCGGGCGGACGAGTGATCTGACGGTGCGGTCGATGATCGAGGAGTCTCGGGGGTGCGCGCAGGATGGCGTGTTCGCCGGGTCGCCGCCGTGGCGGGTGGGCGTGGCGGCGGCGCTGCGGCCGTTGCCGGCGTGGAAGCGGGCCGCTGATTTCGTGTTCACGCAGGTGAGTTATTCGGTCGAGGAACAGCTGCGGTGGCGGGATGCGAATCCGGTGGATGTTCCGGTGTATGCCGGGGTGATGGTCCTGGCCAGCGCGGGCATGGCGCGGCGGCTGGCGGCGTCGATTCCGGATATTGAGATCCCGGGGTCGCTGGTTGAGCGGGTTGCTGCTGACCCGGTTGCAGGTGTGGGTGCCGCGTGTGAGCAGATTGCCCGGCTGCGTGATAGCGGCGCTTTCGATGGTGTGCATCTGGTGCCGGTTCAGCGTTACCGCGAGGTCGCGGCACGCCTGGAAGCGCCCCCGCATCGGGCTTGACACTCGGCGGCCATTGCCCGGACTCGGGGGGGACCTTCCGGGAAAAGGGAAACGCGCCCGCAGGGCGCGCCTCTGGGTACTCCCTAACTGGCGTCGGCGGGTCAGGTGTGCGGGCGCACCACCGCCGGGGTTGGGGCGGTGGTGCGGCCGCTTAGACGGGCCAGGACTCCCGGCGCCAGGCCGCGTCCCAGAACATCCACTCGTACCGGGCCCCGGCCGCGAAATGTGCCCGGGCCCGCTCCTCCTGCTCCGCGGGCAGGTCACGGCCGGCCTGGTCGGCCAGGTCGAGCACCTCGGCCACCTCACCGGCGTACTCCGGGCCGGCGTAGGTGTCGATCCAGCGGTGGTAGACCGGGTTGGGCGAACCCTGCTCGTGCAGGTGCCGGCCGACCTCACCGTAGATCCAGATGCACGGCAGCACGGCGGCCAGGCCTTCCGCGTACCCGCCCCGGAACACCGAGGCGAGCACGTAGCTCGTGTAGGCCTGGGTGGTCGGGCCGGGCTGGACTCCGGCCAGCGCCGCGGGGTCGCCGCCCAGATCGGTGACCAGGGCGTGGTGCAGCGTGGCCTCGGCGGCCAGGCCATTCGCGGCGTGCCGGGTGAGCACCCGGGCCGCGTCGGCGGCCGGCGCCCTCACCCCGACCAGGCCGACCGCCCGGACGAACTCGTGGACGTAGTGGTCGTCCTGCGAGATGTAGTAGAAGAAGGCCTCCCGGGGCAGGTCCCCGGAGGTCAGCCCCTGGATGAACGGATGGTCCAGGATCGCCGCGTACGTGCCGGCGATCTCGGTCCACAGCTGTCCCGTCCAGCCCTTCCGGGCCGGGGCCTGCACCGCGTTCACCACTGCCGAAGTCATGCTGTGCCTCTCAGACAGCCGGATCAGATTCGTCTGAGATCTGAGATCTGCACTGAAGCACACCGGTTTGGAAGGCGTCAAGGGCCTCGGCCTGGCTGCGGCGATCGCCCCCGACCCGGGCAGATTAATGCGATGTTGCCCTCGGTAAAATTCGCATTTCGCCACCCCTCGGCCCGGTCGCGAGGGCGCGGATCTTATACCTTTACCTTCCCCCGGCCGTCGGCGCCGTCACCGGCCCGGACGCCGTGAGGCGGCCCGGGACTCCGGTTCGGCGCCAGTCGCCGGAGGTGGCGCGGACAGGGCAAGGGCCCGGGCTGAGCCCCTTGCCAGCGATAGCGGCCCGAGCCTAAACTTGGCCGAGCTTAAGATCTAAGATCTTATTTTTACGCCAACGAGTGGGGATGTTCGTGCCGACTCCGGAACAGCTCAGCGCCCGCGCCGCCGCTGCCGTGGACACCCACCGGCTGATCGAACTGGTCCAGCAGGTGTGCCGTATCCCGAGCGTGCTCGGCGAGGAGGGCGAGCTGGCCGGGTTCCTTCAGTCGGTGATGGCGGGGTCCGGGTTCGAGGCGGCCAGCCTCCAGCCGGTCCTGCCCGGCCGGCCGAACGCGCTGGGCGAGCTGTCCTTCGGGGCCGGTCCCCGGGTCGTGCTCACCGGGCACCTGGACACCAAGCCGGTCTCACACGGGTGGACCGCGACCACGCCCTTCTCGGGTGAGCTGATCGACAGCAGCATCTATGGCCACGGGATCATGGACATGAAGGCCGCGCTGGCCTGCGAAATCGTCGCCATGGAAGCGCTGCGGGCCAGCGGCCTGGACCTGGCCGGCACCGTGGCGATGGCGGCGGTGGCCGACCACATGGGCAACCAGCTCGGCTCCATCGCCTACTTCGACAGCTACCCGGCCGACATGGCCGTGCTGGGCGAGCTGTCCGACAACGAGATCTTCCTCGGCCACCGCGGCCGTTACTACTTCGACGTCACGGTCCTGGGCAAGTCGGCGCACACCTGCCACAAGCAACTGGCCGTCAACGCCAACGCGCTGGCCGCGCACGCCATCCTCGAACTGGAGGCCTCGCAGTTCACGCCGGAACTGGAGGGCTGGGTCCGTGACCTGTTCGGCCCGGAGACGTTCGTGGTGCCCGGCCGGGTGTACGGCGGCCTGCCGCCGGGCGGCCCGTCGATGATCCCCGACGAGTGCGTGATCCGGGTGGACTGCCGCCCGCAGCCCGGCGTCAGCGTGGCCGACGTGCGGGCCGAGGTGGACCGCTGCCTGGAGCGGGCCCGGCAGCGCGACCCGCGGCTCCGGGCCGAGGTCGTGCTGGCCGACGTCAAGGACGGCTACCTGGCCGGGCCGGACGACGAGGTCGTCCGGCACATGCGCGACGCGGTGCGCGCGGTCCGCACCCAGGCGCCGGCGGCGGCCGCAGCTGGCCCCCAGGGCGGGCCGGCCCCGAGGGCGGCCGAGCCGGTGCTCCAGGCGGCCGGGTGGCTAGGCGACACGGCCAGCTTCGGCGTGAAGGTGCCGACGGTCATCTTCGGGCCCGGCGGCGAGCCGGTGTACTGCCCGGACGAGCACCTGAGCGTGGCCGACATCATCGAGGCCACCCAGGTGTACGCCAGCTTCGCCGCGCTCGCGCTGGCCCGGGGCTGATCGATGCGCGTCGTGCTGGCGAAACCCGCGGCTGGGAAAAAGCCAAACGGAGCGGAAGGCGCATGAGAGTAGTGCTCGCGAAGCCCGGGCTAGACGGCCATGACCGGGGCGTCAAGGTGGTCGCGATGGCGCTGCGCGACGCCGGCGCCGAGGTCATCTACCTCGGGCTGCGCCAGACCCCCGGGCAGATCGTGGCGGCGGCCCGGGCGGAGGACGCCGACGTGATCGGGATCTCGGTCCTGTCTGGCGTGCACATCCCGCTGGCCCGGCAGATCCGCGAAGCGCAGCAGGCGGCCGGGGTGGACGACATCCCGCTCGTGGTCGGGGGGACGATCCCGGCCCAGGACGTCCCGGCGCTCACCGGCCTGGGGGTCCGCGCCGTCTACGGCGTGGGCACGCCCATCGCGGACGTCGTCGCGGGCGTCATGGCCCTGAACCACGGGGCCCTGAACGGCGGCGGCCAGTGACCACCACCGATTCGGGCATCCCGGTCGACCCCTGGTACGGGCCGCCGGAGGGATCCGGCCCGCCGCTCGGGCAGCCGGGCGAGCCCCCGTACATCCGCGGGCCGTACGCGTCGATGTACCGGGAGCGGCTGTGGACCATGCGCCAGTACGCCGGGTTCGGGTCCGCCGCGGACACCAACGAACGTTTCCGCTACCTGCTCAGCCAGGGCCAGACCGCACTGTCGGTCGCCTTCGACCTGCCGACCCAGCTGGGCTACGACTCCTCGCACGAGCTGGCCAGCAACGAGGTGGGCCGGGTCGGGGTGGCCATCGACACCGCGGACGACATGGCCGCCGTGTTCGACGGCCTGCCGCTGGAAGACTTGTCGGTCAACTTCACCATCAACGCGACCGCCCCGATCATCCTGGCCTTCTACATCGTGGCCGCGGAGCGGCGCGGGGTGGACCCGGCCCGGCTGGCCGGCACGCTTCAGAACGACATCCTCAAGGAATTCCTGGCCCGCAAGCTGTACGTGTTCCCGCCGCAGCCCTCGCTCCAGCTGGCGGGCGACGTGGTCGAGTACTGCGCACGGGAACTGCCGCGCTTCAACCCGATCTCCATCACCGGCTACCACGCCCGGGAGGCGGGCTGTGACGCCGTCCAGGAGATCGGGCTGACCATGGCCGCGGCCATCGCGTACGCCGAGCATTTCACCGCCCGCGGCCTGGCGTTCGACTCGTTCGCGCCGCGGCTGTCCTTCCACTTCTCCAGCCAGCTCGACCTGTTCGAGGAGGCGGCCAAGGTGCGCGCGGCGCGCGGCCTGTGGCACGAGATCGCGACCCAGCGGTTCGGCGCGGCCAACCCCCATTCGGGCCGGCTGCGGTTCTTCTCCGGCTGCTCGGGGGCCACGCTGACCGCCCAGCAGCCGCTCAACAACGTGGTCCGCTCGACCCTGCAGTGCCTGGCCGCCGTGCTGGGCGGCGCCCAGTCCATCCACGTGATGGGCTACGACGAAGCGCTGGAGATCCCCACGGAGGAGTCGGTCCGGCTGGCCCTGCGCACCCAGCAGATCATCGCCTACGAATCCGGGGTGACCCGGACCGTGGACCCGCTGGCGGGTTCGTACTTCGTGGAGTCGCTGACCAGCGAGCTGCGTGACCGGGCGCTGGCCCTGGTGCAGGAAGTGGACGCGGGCGGCGGCTATGTGCACCTGCTCGAGCAGGGGGTGCCGCAGCGCTGGATCGCCGAGGCGGCCTACCGCAGCGAGCTGGCCGTGCAGTCCGGGGCGCGGGTCAAGGTCGGGGTCAACCAGTTCACCGGCGGCGGCGAGGACCGGCCGCCGCGGCTGTTCGAGGTGGACTCCGCGGCGGCGGGCCGGCAGCGGGCCCGGC
>JAOPYP010000460.1 GCA_025964635.1 Actinomycetes bacterium
GCAGGTCCATCGCCGGGCGCGGCCCCGCGGCCGGGAGCGAGGGTGACCCTGGGATCCGGGCGGCTGGCCCCGGTCCCGGTGGCCCCGGCCCGGGCGACCGCAGGCAGCCGGTCCGCCTGCCACATCACGTAGCCCACCATGAACACCGCCAGGACCAGCGCGAGCAGCGGGAACCGGCCGGAGGCGGCCGCTGCGCCCATGGCGATCCCGGGCCCCGGTTTCCCGGGCTGGGCCGCCAGCAGCATGTAGACCATGGCGCCGCACATCACCACGTGAGGCAGATGGTGACGGTGCGGGGACCTGGCCGCCCCTGGCGGTACGGCAGGGGCCGGCCCGGCGCGGCGGCCGCGCCAGGCCTGCCAGCCGAACCAGCCGGTGGCCGCCCCGAACATCACGGCCCAGACCCGGTCCGGGAGCGGGTTGAGCCAGCTGACCAGCATGCCCGCCATGGCCACGCCCATCACCGTGTGCACCGCGTCGACGTCGCGCCCGCCGGTGCGCCGGTGCGCCCGCGCGATGACCAGGCGGCTGGCGCAGTACGCGGCGGTCGCGATCATGATCACGGCCAGAATGCCCGCGAGCCAGGAAGGTCCTGTCACGTCACGGTCCTCCCGGCCGGCCCGCGGATGGCCCGCGCCCCATGGGTCCGCGCCGGCCAGAAGGCGAGGACGAGCACGATCAGCAACGGGCCCGTACCGGGGTCGGTGCTGCTCCCGGTGAGAATCCCGCCGAGGGCCTGACCCGCTACCCAGATCACGGCGGCCACCACCGCCGCCAGGGCGAGAACGGTCCGCGCCGCCGGCGGCGGCAGGTACACGCCGAGGGCGATCACGGCCAGCAGGGCGGCGAGCACGACCGATCCGGCCAGTCCCCGGTGGGCCAGGAACTCCGCGCCGTGCTGGCTGATCGAGGCCAGCCAGGCCGGCTCGCCCCCGGTCACGCCGGAGAGCGTGTCGTGCAGCGCCTGCGGGGCCCGGTTCGCGGGCAGCAGCGCGAAGTAGGCCAGGCTGGACCACAGCAGGAGCCACAGGGCCCGCGCGGCGGGGGCGCCTACGGCCCGGGCGGCCTCGAACGGGGCGGGCGGACCCTCAGTGGGGGCCGCGGCGCCGCCACGGTCGCGTGGCCACAGCAGGACCGCGAGCAGCGCGTACAGGACTGCCGGGCCGGGGGCGCCGCTGACCGGGCTGGCCGTCCCGGTCAGCACCCCGCCCAGGCCCTCACCGAGCCACCACACGCTGAGGGCCCAGATGACCGAGGCGCCCAGCGCCAGCCTGACCGTCGGGCGCCAGGCGATGCCCAGGCCGAGCAGCAGCTGAACGGTGGCGAAGGCCGCGTTGAGCACCATCGGATGCTGGCCCACGAGGCGGGCGTCCCACATGACCGGCTGCCCCACGACCGCCGGGTTGCCCGGGGCCGCAGCCGCGAGCATCTGGCCGAAGGCCCTGGTGAACATGACCGGCTGGTACTGCAGGATCGCGTCCAGCAGCCATGCGGCACCCAGGGCCAGCTGCAGCCGGCGCCTGGTGTCAGGCCCGGCCCAGTCCGCCGGGGCGAGAGCCCGGTACTCACCCGGCGCGCGCGTGCCGCGCTGGGTGACGGCTATCTCACTCACGGCTGGTGCTCCCCGTTCCGCGCTCTCATTCGCCTCAGGCGTACTCGCGGCGGCGCGATCGGTGGAGGGCTTTTCTGACCTGCCAGGACGCCATAGGAGAAGCGTAAAGGCCACGCTATTGCGGTCGCAAGCAGCAGATTTAGCGGAGCCATCGCAGACCCTCTGAGCTGCATAAACGTTAAGAAGAACGGTAATACCGCTGACTGTCGTTAAACCCGGCGGGGGTATACCGGGAACCCCCCCGAGGTATTGGCGAATGCCGGCCCGCGACCGGTGGCCCGTTGTTTCTGTTTCCGGGATACCCGCGTGTGCCATTGCCCGCCCGCAGGCGAGGGCCCGGGCGTCCGCGTGCGGCCGTGGACGCCCGCCGGACCGCCGCGGAGGGGCCCGGCGGACCGCCACACAGGGGCCCGGCGAATCCGCCCATCCGCGGCCGCTTCCGCACCGAACGCCGTAGAGGCGGAAAAAGACCGGAAAAGTTGTTGGCGCCGGACGGGACGAGGACTCCTACCTATGCCGGCGCCTGCCCGGGCTGGCCTTGAGGAGGGGACGCGGCATGGACTCACTGACCAAGGGATCGGGCATCGCTCTCAGCATGCTCGTCGCGGCGACGGCCAGCGTCCTGCTGTTACTGCCCGGGCACCCGCGGGCCGGTTCGCTGCGGGGCCCGGGCCCGTCCGGCGGGGCGATGATGGCCTCCGCCGTGGCGACATCATCGTCGGATACGCCCAGGCCGGGAGGGCACCCGGCCGCCGGCACGCCCGTTCCTGACCGGCCGGCGGCCGGGTCGCCATCGGCCTGCCCGGCCGCGGCGCTGGATCGCGGCCGGCCACACAACGGCCGGCCACACAACGACCGGGCGCACCGCGGCCGGGCCCAGGCGGGCCAGCGGCACCCGGAAGGCGGGTCTGGGCACCTCAGGGCCCGGTCATGCCGGGCGCCCAGAACGGACCGTGACCGGGAGGCTCCGGGGCGGTTACCGCGATACCACGGAATCCGCCCAGACCTGCCCCGATGAGTTCTACCGTGATGCCATGCTCGACCGCGAGATGGTGGCCGCCATCGTGGCTGGCGACCCGGCGGGACTCGAAGCCGCCTACGACCGCTACGCGCCGAGCCTGTATGCCTATTGCCAGTCCCTGCTCACCGAGCCCGCCGACGCGGCCGACGCCGTGCAGGACACGTTCATCATCGCCGCGGGGAAGCTGTCCGCACTCCGTGACCAGGACCGGCTCCGGCCCTGGCTGTACGCGGTGGCCCGGAACGAGTGCCGCCGCCGGCTCCGGTCCGCGGGCAGCGCCGCCCGGCTGGACGAGGCGGCCGGGGTGACCGACGAGCCGACCGACCTCGGGGCCGACCTGGAACAGGCGGAGCTCCGCGAGGTGGTGTGGTCGGCCCTGGCCGGCCTCAGCCCCACCGAGCGGGAGATCATCGAGCTGAACCTGGGCCACGAGCTGGACGGGGCCGACCTGGCCGACGCCCTGGGCGTGCCGCGCAACCACGCGCACGCCATGGCTTCCCGGGCCCGGGCTCATTTCGAGGCGGCGCTCGGCGTCCTGCTGGTAGCCCGCGCCGGCCGGGACGCCTGTCCTGAGCTGGGCGGGATGCTGGAGGGCTGGGACGGGCGGCTCACCGTGCTGCTCCGCAAGCGGGTCGGGCGGCACATCCGGCACTGTGGCGTCTGCGGGGACCGGCAGCGCCGCGAGCTCAGCCCCGTCGCGTTGCTGAGCGTGCTGCCCGTGGCCGCGCTGCCGGCCGCCCTGCGGCACCAGGTGCTCGGCCTGCTCTCGGACGGCTCACCCGGGGCCGTGGCCCAGCGGCTCGCGGTCGGGCACCGGGTGGGGCCGTTCGGGCCGGGCGGCTTCCCGCGGCCTCTCCACCCGCCGTCCCCGGTCCGGCTGCACCATCTCGCGCACAGTGCCGCGTACGCGCGGGGCGGCGCGGCGGTCGGCGGGGCCGCGATCATCGGCGGTGTCCTGGTCGGTGGCGGCTTGTTGCACCATCCCGGCCCGTCCCGGCCGCCCGGCGCCGCTCCGGCCCAGCCCGCCAGCG
>JAOPYP010000201.1 GCA_025964635.1 Actinomycetes bacterium
CCGGAGGCTGGGCGAATCATCGCCCACTGCCTCGTTACTCACGAATCCCCCTAATAGCGTCAGCGATGTGCCGCATCAGATCCCCGCTGGCCTTGGCCCTCCGCGTGGGATACATTACTCCTTGTAATTTACCAAGTACCATCTGTAGCAGAGCCGAGTGACCATCACGCTTAGCTGGTGAGTCGCTTTGAAATGCGGCGGAAGCCTATCTCCCGCCGATGGGGGCGTCCAGCGTGTGGACACAAAGGGGGGACAAGTAACAATGTCCGACATTCCGAGCTGGAATGGTCCGGGTGACCGGGGGGATTCGGTGAGCCCGGACCCGGCGGCATCTGTACCGGAGGAGCGCCCCAGCCGGCGCAAGCGACGCGGGCTGCGTATCGCTCTCGTGACGATGGCCTCATTCGTGGTACTCATCGGCGCGGTGGCAGCCGGCGGCTATGCGTACGTCAACCACCTGGCTGGGAGCATCCCTCGGATCCCAGTGAAGTTCGTGAAGCTCGATGCGGCCAACTCGGAGTACGGCGGCGCGATGACGGTGCTGATCACCGGGAAAGGCATCGGACCCACGGGTGCGAAGACGGTGCCTGAGAACTCCGCCAGTGGCCTCATCATGCTGCTGCATGTCAATGCTGAGGGGTACTCGGGGGGCGTGGTCTCGATCCCGCCGCAGTCCATCGTGCGGGTCCCTGGGCACGGCCGGACGCAGCTCGAGAATGCGTTGAAGCTCGGCGGGCCTGATCTGCTCGTCCGCACGGTCGAAAACCTGACTCATGTGCAGATCAACCATTATGCCCGGATCGACTTCACCCATGTGGACCGGACCGTCAACGCCCTACGCGGGGTGAATGTCACGCTGCCCGGAGCGACAAGCAGTTTTGGGCACGTGTTCCACATCGGGGTCAATCACCTCAATGGAATCGAAGCCCTGGCTTACGCGCGGCAGCCCTCTCTTAGCGAGGAAGGCCGCGTGCTGCGCCAGCAGAGCCTGATGCGGGCGGTGATCCGCAAGATCGAGTTCAGGCACCTGCTGTCCAACCCGCTGACCATGTACCGAGTGCTCCACGCGCTGATCAGCATGCTCACCGTGGACAGCACTTTCACCGCCTCCCAGATCGAGCACCTGGCCAGGGAAGTGCACGACCTGACCGGCTCGACTGACTACGTCACCGCGCCGGTGCATATGAGGGCGGGGCAGGTGTATCTGGACCGCGCTATCACGCGGAAGCTCTGGGCGGCGATCAGGCAGGATTCGATCTCGGCGTTCGCGAGGCGCTACCCGTTCACGGTGACGCCCTCCGCGCCACGGTAGGAGACGAAATGCGCATCATCGTCGCGTCACTAGCCGTGCTCGTGGTGTTCCTTGGCCTAGTGGCGGGCGGCTATATCTACATCAACCGGGTGGCGGCCGGCATCGGGAAGGTGCCGGTGTTGTTCGCGCCCGCGCCCGCGCACGCGGCCGCCCGGCCGGTTCCGGACGCGGCCAGGTCGCAGCCCGCCCGCCAGAGATAGCCCTCTACAGACCCCGACCGCACCCCGCTGAGTCCAAGCGGTCGGTGGCTGCCGGTGGCGGCGCTCCGGCGCCGCCACCGGCAGCCGGCACCTTTCGCTCTCGTCACTCGCCGTGGGTGAGGCGCCTGCCCACCCCCGCCCCTAAGGTCTCCCCGTAAGGAAGGGGCCGCGGACCAGGGCGTCGCGGGTCACGGCGCACAATGGGTGGAAGGAGTAGGAGGGCTACGTGACCATGGAGATTCACTCCTATGTTGCGCTCGGGGACAGCTTTACCGAAGGGCTCGACGATGCGACCGCGGTAGGCGGCGGCTACCGGGGCTGGGCGGACCGCTTCGCGGAGCACCTCGCGGCGCTCCGGCCTGGCCTGTGCTACGCGAACCTGGCCGTGCGGGGCAAGACCCTGGGCCAGGTCGCGGACGAGCAGATCCCGCAGGCCATCGCGTTCCGGCCGGACCTGGTCAGCATCGCGGCGGCCGGCAACGACATGCTCCGCCCGGGTGCGGACCCTGACGCGCTGGCCGAGTCCTTTGACGAGGTCATCCGCACCCTGCTGCAGGCGGGTTGCCCGGTCCTCATGTTCACCGGTTTCGATCCCCGGTTCCCGGTCCTGCGGCTGATCCGGGGTAAAGTCGCGGCCTTCAACATGCACCTGCGGGCCATCGCCGACCGGCACCAGTGCTACGTGGTCGACCTGTGGTCGATGAATGTGCTGCGCGATCCGCGCGCCTGGGGCGCCGACCGGCTGCACCTCACTCCCGATGGTCACCGCCGGGTTGCCCTGCGGGCCTGCGAGGTCATGGATGTCCCGGTGGACGAGGACTGGCGCGAGCCCTGGCCGCCCCTGGGCCGGCCGCCCCGTTCCCCGGCGGCGGGATGGGTGTCCGCGCGGCGGATGGACGCCCGCTGGGCGCGCGTCCATGCCGCGCCGTGGCTGAGCCGCCGGATCCGCGGCCGTTCCTCCGGTGACGGGATACCGCCGAAGCGCCCCCACTTGCTGCCGCTTTCCGAAGCCGCTGCGCACGCCGGTCTCGAGCTTTAGGATTCGATCCTGAGGGGGTCAGCTAAAGGCCTCCCCGATTCCTGAATAGCCCGAATTACCATTACGGGCGATTTGCCATCCGCTAAGCGCGGTACCGCCAGCCTCGGCGCAGTAGAGCAAGCTTCAGCGCACTAGGGCCGCTATCGCCCGATGTGCGCCAGGAATGCCGGAGCGCGTTCCGTTTCGGGCTGGTTAACTTGCGCCCAGGGTGGTGACCCAACGTAGTCGTGCTGTTACGATCGGCTGCGAAGTATGGGGGACAGAATTAATTCCTAGAGACTGAGAGTGGGAGATTCTGGCCATGCCGCGTGCAAAGCGGTTTCACCTAGCGCAGACACTGGCCGCCGTGGCCCTGGGGGCCGCCACGCTGGCCATCGCCTATGCCGGGCAACTCCCTGCCCTGGCCTATGGCCCCCCTCCGCCGCCGCCTGCTCCGGGCGGGTTCCAGAACGTCGTCGCCACCGCGACCATCGGGCCAGCTGGCGGTGTCATCGGCCCGGTCGAGGTCGATGGGTGCAGGGTCGGCCTGATCGTGCCGCCCGGGACCTTCATGACCAATGTCCAGGTCAGCATCACCGCGCCCGCCGTGTCGGGCGTCGGCAACGGCGGCCATCCCGGCTACCGCGCCGTCTGCGGGGTCGGCGTCGGCATCACGGTCAACGGCCACCAATACGCCGGGACCTACGGTCACTCGCTGACCCTGACCATCTCTGGGGTCCTCATCAAGTCGGGGGACCGGGTCGCGGTGTGGAACGGCACGTCCTTCGTGTTCACCGGCGCCACGGTGCAGGGTGGCTCGGCGCACATCAGCTTCAAGGGGTCCGGCGAGGACTTCGTCGTGCTGGCCCCTGGAGGCGGTGGCGGGGGCGGCCGGTCGCCCCAGCGCGGGTTCACCGCGGCCGCCCGCAGCAGCCACGGAACCCAGGGAGCGGTTCTCACCAGCCTCTTCCTCACGCGCGCCGGCCAGTCTCCGGCCGGGATCGGAGTCCTGGCTCCTGAATGGCTGACCATCATCAGTCGCTGAACCCACGTCGCGGGGCCGGTTCATAGCCGGTCCCGCGACGTATTTACGCTCATCTTTGCTCCCCGATAAACCCCCGTCGCGATTCCCCATGTCGCGTGAATTGGAAGGAAAACCGGATATGGCGAGTGCGGCGCGCCGCACGACAGCGGTCATCGGGCTCACCGCGGCGGCCCTGGCCCTCGCGGCCTGCTCTGGAGGCAATTCCCCGGCGAAAGCGAACGGTGCGGTGGCGGTCAGCACGGTGCCGCAGCACATCCTGCGGGCGCCGGGGAGCCTGGTCTCCGCGACGCAGCCGCAGGCAAACGGCATCATGTGGGTGCTGGCCGGGAAATCCAGCATGGGCCTGTTCCAGATGGATTCTTCGACCGGCCACCTCACCGGCAGCGTTTCGGTGAGTGCCGCGGCGCGTTCGGTGGCCGAAACGTCCACCGGTGTCATCGGCCTGGCCCTGGGCCGCGGCAAGTCCGGCGCCCTGCAACTCATGTCCAGCACCGGCAAACAGGTCAAGAGCGTGCCGCTGCCCGCCCCGGCGCGCCAGGTCGTAGTGGGCAGCGATGGCACCACCTTCTACGTGCTGAGCGGCAACGGCAGGACCGCGAGCGTGACCATCGTGGGCTCCCGCGCCGGGAAGGTCCTGGGCAGCGTCCCCATGCCGTCCGGCGCTGTGTCGGTGGCCCCGGACGTTCCGCAGACCACGCTGTACGCGCTAGAGGGCAACGGGTTCGTGGACCAGATCAACGTCACCGGCGGCAAGGTCGTGGCCAAGTTCAAGGCCGCCACTAAGGACGACACCGTCCAGTCGATCGCGCTCAGCCCGGACGGCGGCTCACTCTACGTCCTGAAGAACAACGGGACCGCGTCCAATGTCGCCGACGTGAACACCTCGACCGAGGCGGTCCGGAAGGTCCTGCCGGCGCCGGGCAACTGTGTCGGGCTGCTCGTCTCCTCCAGCGGAGGCCAGCTCTACGAACTGGTGGGGACAGCCAAATATGGAAACATCCAGGTCTTCGCGGCCTAGCCTCGCGCGGGCCGCGAGGCGATGAGTATTCCGGCAGGACGACACCGCTCCGCAGGCCACCGGGCAGCCGGCTCAGGGCGGCTACCCGGTCTGCTGGCGGCCGTGCCTGGCCGCCTGGCCGGCCTGCGCGGCGTGGTAGCCACATCGGCGCCCCCCGCCTCGGGCAGTCACGGCGAGGCTGATGCCGACGGCCCAGGCTGGACCGAGCGGGCGCTGCGGACGCTAGCGGCGGTCTTCGTCCTCACCTGGTCTTTCCGGCTGTCCGGGTATCTGACCTTCGGAACCTGGCTGGCCGTTCCCGTCGTGGTCATAGGCCTGAGCGGGCTGCTGGCCATCGTGGCGGCCTGGCTGCCCGCGGGCACGCTGACCGGACGCCGCCAGCGCCAGATTGATCTGTTCGTGCTGGTCGCCGTGATCGTCGGCCTGGCTATCTGGAGTTACTTCCAGATCTATAACGCCCCCGACTACGGCACCGACGAGATCGCGTTCGACCAGTACGCGGCTCAGCTGGCCCTGCACGGTATCAACCCGTACCTGCACTCAATGGCGGCTGCGTTCCCGCTCTTCCACGTCTCGCCGAACGGTTACACGTTCTTGCTGAACGGGCAGCCGGTCACGAAGCTGTCCTACCCGGCGCTTGCCTTCGAGGAGTACCTGCCGCTGCTGGCCATGGGCATCACCACGCAGGCCGCGGTCTGGATCGACGTCGCGTCCTGGGCGCTCGGCGCGGCCGTGCTCTACGCGGTGCTGCCCAGGAAGCTGGCGCCGCTCGCGGCCGTCGTGGTCAGCCTCGACGTGTTCACCGGTTATGCGGTCGGCGGGGTCACCGACTTCCTGTTCATGCCGCTGCTGATCGGCGCGGCGGCCGGCTGGGACCGCTTCGCCTGGACGCGCGGGCCGGCCGCCTGGCGCGGCCCGGTCCTGATGGGCCTGGCCATGGCGGTGAAGCAGACACCATGGCTGGTCGTGCCGTTCGTCGTGGCCGGCATCGTGCTGGAATCACGGCGGCTGCGCGACTGGGCGCAGGGCCTCCGCGACGGGCTCCGGTACGTGGCGATCACCACGGTGGCGTTCCTGATCCCGAACCTGCCCTACCTGCTCAACTCGCCCCGCGGATGGCTGAGCGGGGTCCTCACCCCAATCACGGCCCAGACCGTGCCGGCCGGCCAGGGCCTGGTCAGCCTCAGCCTGTCGCTGCCGATCGGCGGCGGATCGCTCCAGGACTACAGTTACGCGGCGGCCGTGGCGTTTGTGGCCCTGCTCGCCTGTTACCTGGCTGCCTACCCGGTGCTCAAGCCGGCCGCCTTCCTGCTCCCGTCGATCGTGTTGTTCTTCGCCACTCGTTCCTTCGGCAGTTACCTGGTCATGCTGATCCCAGCGGCGGTGGCCGCCGCGGTGACCACGCAGCGTCCGCAGCTCGTGGCCTCCTGGCGGCACTGGAAATGGGTAGTGTCCGGCGCGGCAGCCTCCTGCGTCCTGGCCGTCCTCGCCGCGCTGACCACGCCCAGCCCGCTGGCCATGTCGATCCGATCGGTGCGCACCACCGGGCAGCTGGCCACCGTGGACCAGATGACCATGTCGGTCACCAACAACTCCGACCGCCGCGTGCGGCCCTCGTTCACCATCGAGGACGGCATGTCGATGACGGCCTTCTGGCGCCAGGTGCACGGTCCCGGCACCCTGGGCCCGCATCAGGAAGGCCAGTACACGATCCAGGCGCCGAGTTATTTCGCCATGCCCTCGATCGGCAACGGGTTCCAGGTTCTGGCCTTCTCCCACGCGCCGCCTACGGTCAGCCGGACCGGCGCGTACGTGGCCAGCGTGTGGCGGGTGGTGCTGCAACCCTCCGCCATCAACCAGCCGGTCGCCCGCGGCCAGACGTTTACCGTGCATGCCCAGATCGTCGACCGGCTCGACCAGCCGGTCCGGGCCGCGAACGTGCCCGTGTACCTCGGGCAGGTCATCTACGGGCAGGGCGGCACGGTCAACAGTGAGGCGTTCGTCAACAGTGGATACTCCGGCCAGACCCCCGTCCACGCGCTGACCAACGCGCGGGGGATCGCCACGTTCAGGATCATCCTCAGGTCCAGGCTGCCGGCCAACAATCCAATCTACTTCGAGGCCAACCTCGTCAAGTCCGGGTCCGCCTACCCCTACGGCTACTCCCCGATTCTGGCGGTGAGGTTCCGCAAATGAGCAGACTGGCAGTGCTCCCGGCCCGTCACGCCATCCGCAGGGCTCAGCTCGATGGTGATGTGCTCCGCCGGGTCAGGAGGATCGGCTATTCAGTACTCGGACTGCAGTGGGCCGGGTTCCTTATCTGGAGCTCGATCCTGTACCGGCGCTTTTCGCTCACGCCGGACTTCGCGCAGTACCAGCAGGCCTGGTACCTGATCGCCCATGGCCACCTGAATCCCTACGACACCATGGGGCGGTTCCTGTTCTGGCAGAACCACGCCGAATTCGTGATGTGGCCGTTGTCCTTGCTGTACTGGGTCTGGCCGCACGGCATCACGCTGCTCTGGCTGCAGGACACGGCGGTGGTGGGGGCCGAGCTCGTGGCCTTCACGTGGCTGTGCGAGATAGCCCAGTCGCGCTTGCCGGGTCGCACCGGGGCCTGGCTGGCCGCATCGGGCTTCGTTGTGCTGGCCATCAACCCGTGGACCTGGTGGGCGGTCTCTTTCGACTTCCACGCGGAGTCACTGGCGGTGCTGTTCACCATCCTCCTGGCCCGGGATCTGGCCGCTCACCGGCGGCGGGCCTGGGTCTGGCTCGCCAGTGTCCTGCTGTGCGGGGACGTCGCGGGTACGTACGTCGCTGGCCTGGGCCTCGGGCTCCTGATCGGCGACAAGCGCTCACGGCTGCACGGGGCCCTGATCATGGTCCTCGGGGTCGGCGCGGTGCTCTTCATTACCGTCATTCACGGCAATAAAGGGTCGGCGCACGGGCTCCAGGCCTACTCCTACCTGGCCACGGGAGTGGCCAGGTCGAAGGCTCGCCTGAGCCTGGGTGCCCTGGTCCTGGGCGTGGCCAGCCATCCGCTCCGGGTCCTCGCGGCCTTGTGGGCCAAGCGCATCGACCTGTGGGCCAACCTGGCCCCGTCCGGCCTGCTGGGTATCGCGTTTCCCCTCCTGCTCCCCCTGATCGTGGTGGTCGAGCTCGCGAACTCCCTCTTCCACGGCGTCCTTTTCGCGGAGCCTCTCTTTCAGAGCCTGCCGGTTTACGTCGTGATGCCTGCCGCCTCGGCGGGCGTGCTGATCTGGATCGGCCGGCGGCATCAGCGGCTTGCTCTAGGCCTGGCCGCCGTGATCGTGGTGCAGGCCATCGCCTGGTCGGCGATCTGGGCACCCAGGACGCCTCACCAGTGGCTCCGGGTCCCAGCGTCGGCGGCCGCGGTCCTGGCCGGCGTCCAGGCGCGCATCCCGGATTCCGCGCTGGTGTTCGCGTCCCAGGGGGTGGTCGGACGCTTTTCCAGTCGGCTGGACGTGCGCCCGCTGCCGGCACCGCGGAATGTGCCGGTCCACGGCGAGACCTGGTTTGTCGTGGTCCCGGCCGAAGGCGTGGAGACGCAGAGCACAGGCGAGGCCATGACGGTCATCGGCCAGCTGGCTGACCGGATGCATGCCACGCTGGTGGCCCACGCCCAGGGCGTCTGGGCCTTCCGCTGGCGCCCGCCTCCGGGCGTCCGTTCCGTGACGATGCCGGATGGCGTGACGCCCCTCCCCGCCTGGGCGAGCCCGGGAGTAGCGGGCCGCGAGGTCCTGGCCGGTTCCCCGGCCACCTGGCACGTGAGGTCCACCGGCAGCCGGGGTTACGTGGCTGCCGGGCTGGCCTGGCAGAGGCCGCCTGGCCGTTACCAGGCATCCGTGACCCTGTCCGCGAGCGGCCCGGTGAACGTCGAGATCTGGAACGACACGGGCAACGTGCTCCTGGCGCGCAAGAGCGTCCCGCCCACCCGCGGTATGGCTACCGTGACGCTGCCGGTGAGCGCGACCACCGCCTACCGTGGACGGGCCTACCCCGGCTGGGGCCCGTTCCGCGCCAGCTTCACCAACCCGCCCCCGGGCCAGCGGCTCGAGGTCCGGGTGTGGTCAGCCGGGCACGAGCAGGTCAGCGTGGTCAGTGCCGGGCTGCTCAGGGCGGGCTAGGGCGGTCTACGGGGCGAGGTCGTCCAGCACGTCCCCGATGCGGTCCAGCGCCGCCGCGATCCAGGGCAGCGTCACCGGGTCATCCGACCGCAGGGCCCGCTCCCGCTGCTCGTCGGTGTCGCCGTACAGCATCGCGGTAGCCACTCGTGTCCGCAGGGCGGCCGGCTCCTCACCGAAGACGCTGGCGGGCAGCACGCCCATGCCGTAGATGTGCAGCAGATGGGTGGCCAGGTCGGCGCCATTGCCGATGCCGCGCGTGGTGCGCAGGTGCTCCCGCCATGGCTCGAAGTCCGGGTACAGGTAGAACGCGGCCTGCGGCGCGGGCACGAGCAGCCCGGCCACGGCGAACCGGTCGGCTACCGCCGCGGCTACCTCCGCGTGCAGGGCCCGGCTGCGGGCCACCCGCTCGGTGAGCTCGGCGGGCTCGTCGAAGGCGAGCGCCGCGGCGTGCTGGATGGGCATCGACGGGGCGGACCAGATCTCGCTGCCGATTCCGACCAGCCGGTCGCGCAGGGCCAGCCCGATCCCGCTGTCGGGCAGCCGGGCCACGCCGATCCGCCAGCCGCCCAGGGCCAGGCTCTTGCTGAGCGCGGTGGTGACCACTGTCCGCTCGGGAGCGAACAGCACCGGGCTGGCGAAGGCCTGGTCCGGGTCGTGCACCAGGTCCCGGTAGATCTCGTCGGCGATGATGATCAGGTCGTGCTCGGCCGCCACCTGGCACAGCGCGTGCACGCTGGCCGGGCGGGCCAGCCTGCCGGTCGGGTTGTCCGGAAGCGTCAGCACCACGGCGCCGATCCGCCGGCCCGCCTGATGCGCCGCGGTCACCGTGGCCGCCAGGCCCTCGGCGTCGCAGACGCCCCCCTCGCCCGGCGGCACCGGCACGAAGTGCGCGTGCACCCCGAGCATGCTGGCCTGCGCGGCGTAGCTGACCCAGCTGGGCTGCGGCACGGCGACGTCCGCGCCGATGGCCATCAGCAGCCCGAACAGCAGCGCCTTGCTGCCCGGCCCGCAGACCACGCTGGCCGGCCCGGTAGGCGTGCCGCGGCGGGTCCAGTACCCGGCCGCGGCCTCACGCAGCTCGGGCAGGCCGGCGACCGGGCCGTAGGTGTTGCCCGCGCTCGCCTCGGCCAGCGCCTTGATGAGCAGGGGATGAGCCGGCAGCCCGGCCTCGCCGAACGCGAGCGGCAGCACGGTCTCGCCGGCCCGCCGCTTCCGGGCCAGGGTCTCGTTCGCGGCGAGGGTCGCGGACACCGGAATGGGCGCCAGGGTCAGCCGGGCTGGGGCCGCCGGGCTGGGGAACGGGGCTACCGGAGCGGAGACGAGAGCAGCCGGCGCGGTGGTCACCTTAGGCCTGGCAGGCGGCGCCGCGAGAGCGCTGGCGGGTGTGGCGGGCAGGGCAGATGGCATGGCTGAGCCAGCCATGGACATGGCTCTCGACTCCTAGGCTGGGGAATGGGCGCCTATTCGGGGGCATGAGGCGCCGCACTGCGCCACAAAGTGGGCCGCGATGGGTCAGGCCTTCCGAACGACCCTGACCTCTGACCAGCATGACCGCAGTTATGCATTAGCACAAGCTTCTATATCTGTTGTTGAGGGTAAGTTGAACTTATGCTGGATTTGCATCGGCTGCGGTTGCTGAAGGAATTCGCCGGCCGGGGAACCATCGCCGCCACGGCGGCCGCCCTCGGCTACACCCCGTCCGCGGTGTCCCAGCAACTGGCCGCCCTGGAACGTGAGGCGGGGGTGATCCTGCTCGACCGGACCGCGCGGTCCGCCGAGCTCACCGACGCGGGAGTCCGGCTCGCCGGACACGCCGAACGGATCCTGGCCCAGGTGGAAGAGGCCGAGGCGGACCTGTCCGCGCAGGAGCGCGAGCCCGCCGGCCGGGTGTCGGTGGCCGCGTTCCCCACCGCCGCGGCGGCCTTCGCGCCCGCCCTGGCCCGCAGCCTGCGGGCCCACCCGCGGCTGACCCTGCTGCTCCGGCAGACCCAGCGGGACGAGGGACTGAGCTCGGTCCGCTGGGGGGAAGTCGAGGTGGCCCTGGTCGATGACTGGACCGGCCATCTCCCCAGCACCGGGGCGGGCGTGCTGCAGTTCTACCCGCTGGTGCGCGACCCGCTGGTCCTGGTCGTGCCGCGCGGGCACCCGCTCGCGGACCCGGACGAGCCGGTGGACCTGCGCCGGCTCAGCGAGACCAGCCGGTGGATGGCCGCCCCCGCGGGCGAGCCGTCCCGCGTGGCCGTGGACCGGCTGCTCGCGACCGCGGGTGGCGCGCCCGCCATGCCGTGGGAGTTCGAGGGTCTGGGCACCATCCTGTCGCTGGTGTCCCGGGGTATCGGGGTGGCCGCCGTGCCGCGCCTGGCCCTGGCCGCGGGTGAGGGCCGGGTCGTGGTGCGCGACCTGCCCGGCTCGGACGCGGCCCGCGACGTGTACGCGGTCGCGCGGACGGCCAGTGTCCGCCGCCCCTCGGTGGCGGTCATCCTGGCCGCCCTGCACGACGGCGCCAAGCACCTCTTTACCCGCAGCGCCCAGCCCCGCAGCCGTCCCTCTGGTCCTCCGGCCGACCCGGGGCAGCCTGAGTAGCGAGCGGCTTGCTGGCCGACTCGGTCAGGTCGCCTACCGCGCCGGGACAGTGGCGAGGTAGGTGTGCGGTGCCGGGGAACTCTTCGGGACGAACAGCCCCATGATGTGGTTGCGCCACACGGTGTTCCCGGTGACGGCGGTGCACGGGCACAGCGCGCTCGCGCCGACGTTGACCGGATACCAGCGCGCCCGGCCAAAGGACCGGCCCCGCCTCGGGATGAATACCAGCGACGGGGAGTGGCCGTTGCTCACCGCCACGAGGTTGAACCCACCCCGGGCGGCGGTGATCCCGTCGAAGTGGGTAAACACGGCAGGCCGGTTCTTGTAAGTGTAGAAAGCCGGCCGGCCGAAGGTGCCGGTCCGCTCGTTGTAATTGATCAGGAATCCGCGCTGACCGCCGCGGGCTGAGGATCCGCCGGCCAGCGTATAGCGCGGGCTCCCCGGGCCGCCGTCCTGCCAGATGCCATAGAAGGTGCTCTTCGTGGACAGGCTGCCGTGCATGCGCAGCAGCGTCCACTGGCGCCTGGTCATGTTGTAGATGAACGCGTTGCCCGAGACAACGCCGCCGCGCACCGTCGGGTTCAGGTCGTAGTTGCCCACCACCAGGTTGCCCATAGTGCTGTGCGGGATGGTGTCCATGACGAAGCACTTGCGCCGGGACCGCGGGCAGGCCCGGACGTGCCCGGTGACATGCCGGCCGTACGCGGGCACATCGATGGACGTCCAGGCGCCGCCGCGCCCGCTGACCGGCCCGAGGTAGATCATGCCCTGGTTGCGCACGCCCTGGGGCGCGGCCGACGACAGGTAGCTGCCGACCGCCCGGACCTGCCCGCGCGGGATCGCCCGGGGGTTGAACAGGTGCGTATTAGGGCCGTAGAACGTGGCCGAGGTGACCTTGCGGAAGGCCGGCCTCAGCACCGAGACCGCGGCTCCCGCCGCCGTCGCGAGGTGGCCGCGGAAAAGGATCGCCGACGAGCCGCCATTGGCGGCGAGCAAGCCGGTCAGCACCACGCTGCCGCCCCCCGCACCCCGGACGCCAGTGACCGTGTCCCCGGACCGCAGGATCGAGGTGATGCCGGGGTGGATACCGCTCCGCGAATGGGTGGCCCCGGCCGGGCTGGCCAGAGCCGGTGCGGCAGCCATCATGACGAGCGCTGCCGCAGCTCCGCCCGATAGGACCGGAATAGCCCGCGCCATCTTCATATTCGCCCCCTGTGAGGATTCTGACTGGAAGCAATAAGCCTCTGCTGGGCTAAGGTAGCGGAGCAATTAGCTGCGAGTAAGCCAGGGGTCACATTGCCCGACGGTGTCACTATGTGGCGCGAGCCAGGCTGGAAAGCTAATTCGGAACCGAAGAGTATCCAATTCCGATATTGCGGTTTAATCCGGCGGACACGTCGGTGAACACCCCGAGGTGCCCGTTCGAGCCGTCGAAGGTGCCGTTGCGACTCCAACCGCCCCGAATGCGGGGGTAGTGCGGAATCCCCGCCATTACCTCTGGTTTATCGCCGTTCGGCGACGAAGACGCCCCAGCGTGGCCGGGATACGACCAGTCCTTCATCCATCAGGACCTGGACGGCGCGGCGGGCTGTGGTCCGCGAGATCCGGTAGGTCTCCGCCAGTCGGTCCAGGCTTGGCACTTGCTCGCCGGGCAGAAGCTCGCCGTTGGCGATCTTCTCGCGCAGTTCCGCCGCGACGCGCAAATAGGGCGGCACCAGCTCTCTGGCCACAAGATCAACGTACCCAGCAGGCCGTGGACCTGCGGCTGTACTAGTCTGTGCTGTGCTGTGTTAGGTTAGTAGCGATAGATGGAGCTGACCTGCGGCCCGGCACGCCAGCGTACGGAGGAGCAACTATGACGACACGCGGCACTGACCAAGCTGGCTCCGGCTTCGATCCGGCGGTGGCGCATCCGGCGCGGGTGTACAACGTCTGGCTGGGCGGCAAGGACCACTACGCGCCGGACCGTGAGGCGGCGCAGCGGGTCGCCGAGTGCCGGCCGCAGGTGGTGGCGGGAGCCCGGGCGAACCGGCAGTTCCTGGGCCGGGTGGTCCGGTACCTAGCGGGAAACCGCGGGATCAGCCAGTTCCTGGACATCGGCACCGGGTTACCGGCTCCGGACAACACCCATCAGGTGGCCCAGTCCCTCAATCCGGCGGCCCGGATCGTGTACGCCGACAACGACCCGCTCGTCATGACCCACGCCCGCGCGCTGCTGACCAGCACCGCCGACGGAGCCTGCGATTACCTCGACGCGGACCTGCACGGCCCGGCCGCCATCCTGACCGGGGCGGCCCGGGCCCTGGACTTCGCCCGCCCGGCCGCGGTCCTGCTCCTGGCCGTGCTGCACTTCCTGCCCGCTGCCGACGACCCGGCCGGCGTCGTTGCCACCCTGGCGGCGGGGTTAGCTCCGGGCAGTTTCCTCGCCATCAGCCATCTGACCAGTGACTTCGCTCCTGCCGACGTCGCCTCGGGCGTCACCGCCTACAACGAGGCCGTGCCCGGCGGGATCACCGCCCGCACTCACGCCCAGGTCACGGCCCTGCTCGGCGGCCTGTCCCTGATCCCGCCGGGGGTGGTGCCGGTCAGCGAGTGGCGCGCCGACCCGGGCCAGGTCCGCCAGCCCGCCGACCTGTACGCCGCCCTGGCTGGCATCCCCAGGCACCACGGAGTGACCGCCACCTGCCGCGCCCCAGCCGCTCGCCGGCCGGAAGGAACCGTTCATGCCTGACCCCGTCCCGGCCACGAGCCAGGCTGCCGGAGGTGACGACGCCGAAGAAGCCCTGCGGCGGATGATTGTGCTCACCGGCCTGCTCACTGCTTCCGGGCTGCCCGCCCGCCTGAACCACACCGGCGACATCCCGGACATCACCGCCCGGCTGGCCCGCCCCGGCGGGAAGGACATCCAGATCATCATCGACGACGACGGCTACATAGAAATCCGTTACTGGGCCAGTCCGCATGACAGCCCGGAGCAGATCACCACCACCCTGACCCGCGTGTTGCGCGTCATCCGCTGAAGGCCTGGCCGGGCCACGTCACCGCGCAGGCCGGTCTCCGCCTTTGTCATCCGTGGCGGCGTGCTTTGGGGGTAGCTCGGGCTGTACCGTCCGCACAGGCAGGCTGGTCCATGAAGGCAGACGATGACACGCGCAGATATTCCAGTCGGTATCGACCGGGACCGGCACCAGAATCTCACCGGCCGGGGCCACCACGTGTGGTGGCGGCGGGTTGCGCTGGTCGTGTTCGCGGCCATTCCCGTGCTGGGCTTGCTGGATGTGTTCGGGCAGGGCGCCAGTTTCGCCCGCGCCCAGAGTCCCGCAGCGTCGCTGCTGGTTAACTCGCCGGCGCACATCCGCGGCGGCCTGATCTTCACCACCGAGATCGTGATAACACCCCGTCAGCAGCTGCATGACGCGCAGCTGTACCTCGGTAACGGCTGGTTCGAGGGCATGACCGTCAACGGGGTCGCGCCCCAGCCGTCGAATGAGAGTGCCCAGGGCCCGTGGCAGGTCTGGGACTTCGGGAAGATTCCCGCCGGCGAGGCCTACCGTGTGTGGATCTCCTGGCAGACCAATCCGACCCACCTGGGCAGGCATTCCCAGGATGTAGCGCTGTACGACGGAGGTACGCAGCTCATGACCGTTCACCGTGCAGTCACGGTTTTCCCGTAACCATGGATATCGTGCTGCGCGCGGTCATTATCTATGTGGTAGTGTTCACCTTTACCCGGGTGCTGGGGCGCCGGGAGCTGTCGACCCTGCAGCCCTTTGACCTCATCCTGCTGATCGTCATCGGCGACCTGATCCAGCAAGGCGTGAC
>JAOPYP010000216.1 GCA_025964635.1 Actinomycetes bacterium
ACGGCCTGTCGAACCCCGAGATCGCGGCCCAGCTGTTCATGAGCCCGCGCACCGTCGAATACCACCTGCACAAGGTCTTCACCAAGCTCGCCATCAGCTCGCGCAGCCAACTGCCGCGTCCTGGTCAGCCACAGGCAAGAAGAACCGGGAGAACCCCCTGTCAACGGAAGCCGAAAAGTGATCAGCTGTCGGCAAGTGAAAGTTGACCATCTTCGGGTTCATTGTTCGTCGGCCGTGGCCGTGGGGACGCGGCCGAGGTCTCTGTCTTTGAGGCGGTAGCTGTCTCCTTTCAGGGCGATGACTTCAGCGTGGTGGACGAGGCGGTCGATCATGGCGGCGGCGACCACCTCGTCGCCGAACACCTCGCCCCACCGGCCGAACGGCTTGTTGGACGTGACGATGAGGCTGGCCCGCTCATAGCGGGAGGACACGAGCTGGAAGAACAGGTTCGCGGCCTCGGGCTCGAAGGGGATGTAGCCGACCTCGTCGATGACCAGCAGCGGGTAACGGCCCAGCCGGACCAGCTCAGCCTGGAGCCGTCCGGCGTGGTGGGCGTCGGCGAGGCGGGCGACCCATTCAGACGCGGTGGCGAACAGGACCCGGTGCCCGGCCTGGCAGGCGCGGATGGCCAGCCCGATGGCAAGGTGGGTTTTGCCGGTGCCGGGCGGCCCGAGGAAGATGACGTTGTCGCGGGCAGCGATGAAGTCGAGGGTGCCCAGGTGGGCGATGAGGTCGCGTTTCAGGCCGCGGGCGTGGTCGAAGTCGAACTCCTCCAGCGACTTGCGCGAGGGGAACCGGGCGGCGCGGATCCGGCCTTCCCCGCCGTGGCTTTCGCGGGCGGCGACTTCGCGCTGCAGGCAGGCGGCGAGGAACTCCTCATAGGTCCAGGACTCCGTCCGGGCCCGCTCCGCCAGGCGGGGCACCGACTCGCGCAGCGTGGGTGCCTTCAATGCCCGGGTGCAGAACGCGATCTCCGCGGTGGTGTCCCGGGCGGTCGTCTGCGCGGCCATCACGCGGCACCCCCGTCCACCCCGAGCGCGGCGTCGTAGTCGGCCAGGGCCCGGATCTCGACCTCGGGCTCAGGCGCCCCCCGCAGGCCAGTGACCCGCTGCCGGCGCAGGGCGAGGGCAGCGGCCAGGTGGGCAGGATCGGAGATCGTCTGGTGCTTAGCCCAGATGCGTTCATGGTCAGCGACCAGGTGACCCCCGCAGGCAGCGCGGACCCGGTCCAGGCTGGCGGTCACCTCGATGCGCCGGCCGATCACCGCAGGATGGATCGAGTAGTCGTTGGTATCCAGGCGGACGTAGTGGTCGCGGGGCAGCCGCAGTGCCATGCGCCACCCGGTGACCGGCGCGACT
Source organism: Actinomycetes bacterium (assembly GCA_025964635.1). GTDB lineage: Bacteria > Actinomycetota > Actinomycetes > Streptosporangiales > Streptosporangiaceae > RYN-230. The sequence goes on from JAOPYP010000216.1 coordinate 1,359, forward strand.
GGCGGCAGCGGGATCATCGCGGCCCGGTCGGCGCCGACGCGGTCCGCGGGCGCGCAGCCCAGCGCCCGGTGCCGGCGGGTATTCGCCACGGCCAGCCACGCCTGCAGCTGGGCGTTGAAGTCCGCCGGCGAAGCGAAGGCCCGCCCCGGCAGGAACGACCGTTCCAGGTAGTCATGCAGCCGCTCAACCAGGCCCTTCGCCTCCGGGTCAGCAGGCCGGCAGATGATCACCCGGGTGGCGAGCGTGCCGCGGAAACCCTGGCACTCCCCAGACAGCTCGCTGCGGCCCCCGCGCCACCGGCCCACTGCCCGTTCCCCATCCCAGACCAGCACCCGCGGGACCGCACCCAGGCCGCTGATCAGCTGCCACCAGCCAGCGAACAGATCCTCCGCGTGACGGGTGGGCACCAGCACCGCCGAGGCCCACCGGGCATACCCGGTCACCATCGTCAGCACCGGCAACTGCACCGCCGTCCGCACCTGCCCGCACCCGGCCGGCACCGTGATCGGCGGGAACCAGAAATCACACTGCGCGATCTCCCCAGCCGCATAGCTGGTCCGCGACGCCGGATCCGGCGGCAGATACACCGGCCGCAACTCCGCCACCCTCCCGCTGAGGGTCCGGACCGAATACGGCCAGCTGATCCGCTCTGCGATCACCGTCGCCGGCATCGACGGATACGCCGCCAGCAACTCACGGATCCGCGGCTCGAACGCATCTGCCACCGACCCCGCCGGCGCCCGCTGATACTTCGGCGGCCCGTCACTGGCCAGCGCCGCCTTCACCGTGTTCCTCGAGATACCCATCATCCGTGCGATCTGCGCGATCGGCATCCGCTCCGACCGGCGCAACCGCCGGATCTCAGCCCAGTCCTCCACGCTCAGCACCTGCTCCCTCCCCGGCTCGGATACAGCCAGGGTCTCCGGGAAGCTGGTCAATTTTCGGTTGCCGCGCGCTGGTCAGTATTCAACTTCCGCCGACAAGCCGAGCATTCCGGGCGCCGAAGGCATCACCGGAGCCGTAGGGCCGCTCCAGCTCGCCGGAATGTTACTTCCACCCGGCCCAATACGATGAGGCCCGGGCAGCCACGACTAGACACGCGTACGCACTGGCGATCCCTGTCAGCGGGCCGCAAGGCTCTGGGAGTCGCGTTCTTGTCGTCATTAACCTTCCTGGTGATAGTGGTTGCTGCTTCGGCGGCCGCGCCGGGCTCGGCTGGTTCGTCCGGCTCGCCGTCCCCGTCCGCCCTGGCGACAGGAGTAGCCCAGGCGGCAGGAGTTGCCTCAGCCACAACACCCAGTCCAGCCCGAACGCACCACCGCCGCAAACATCACCATCGCAGGCACTCCCATGTGGTCGCCTCGCCTGCACCGGCCCCAATCCCCACGGGCTGCTATCCCACCGCGGCGTCAGGCAACTGTTACGAGCCTGGTGAGTTCTGCTCATCTGCCGACGCCGGCATGAGTGGGATGGCCGGCGATGGCGAGCGAATCATCTGCGAGGACAACAACGGCCTGCGATGGGAACCCGCTTAGGTAGGCCATGATCGTGAGCGTTCGCCGCACTCAAACGATCGACTGTTCGCTTGTAAGGTACGTCCACATTTTCGGGAAACTGTCCGTGAGTTGGGAAATTCCCACTGGG
>JAOPYP010000229.1 GCA_025964635.1 Actinomycetes bacterium
TCGCGGGCATCAACCCGGGCCTGTACTCGGCCGCGACCGGCCATCACTTCGCCCGTCCCGGTAATCGCTTCTGGCCGGCCCTGCACCGGTCCGGGTTCACCCCGCGCCAGTTCCGGCCGGACGAGCAGGGCCAGCTCCTGTCCCTCGGGCTCGGGATCACCAACGTGGCTCCCCGGGCCACGGCCCGGGCCGCCGAGCTGACCCCGGCGGAGCTGCGCGAAGGTGCCCTGGAGTTGCAGGAGAAGATGGCCCGGCTCCGCCCGCGGTGGCTCGCGGTCCTCGGCGTCACCGTGTACCGGACCGCGTTCGGCCACCCGGACGCGATCGTGGGCCCGCAGGCTACCGCCCTCGGCCCGACCCGCCTGTGGGTCCTGCCCAACCCCAGCGGCCTCAACGCGTCTTGGACTACACCTAAACTTACCGAGGCATACCGAGATTTGAGGCTGCACGCCGAGGGCTAGACGAGGCCGAGGCCTTGCTCAACTGGCAAGTTCCGCTTCGATAATCTTCTGCTGCAGCGTGTCCAAGTCGTGCGCGACGATGACATGAAGCGCCATCTGGCTCGGATGCTCGGTTGCCGTCCACGCTAATCCGTCGCGCTCGATCTGCCAGCGCTGGCCGTGCTCGGCCAAGATCCGCTCAACTCGCGAAGGCCCCCATGGTTACTCGGTCTAGCGATCGGGTCATCGCGGTGGCCGAGCAGCCATCGCCCTGGGCGGTGGAGTGGCGCCCACCAGGTCTCCTCGCAGCGGGGGTCGTTGCATTGGACGTGCGCGATCGTGCAGCGTTAGGTGCGCTCTGTCGATTCGCTGCTGCTCAGACCGCCCGGACTTCGGCGAGCCGCTTGACTGCGAACTGGTCGGTCCCGCTGGGGTCCCAGCAGACGGCGGCTTCCCATGCGGCCCGCGCTTGCGCGGCGATGTCGTACGCGTCGTCGTCGAGACCGGCGGCGTTGTGCGGCAGTGCCAGGTCGAGGTCGGGGACGTCGACGTGCGACTCGTCCCAGTCGATCATCGCGACGCGATCCGCGGTCATGCGGATGTTGCCCGGGTTGGGGTCGCCGTGGACGACGCACGTCGTGCGACCGGTGAGTCGCGCCCACGCTGCTCGGCATCGAACGACACCCTCAGGCGGCATCGAGCCGAGGTCGACCTTCGTCCCGGTCTCGGCGTGCAGAAGGTCGGTCGACGATCGCCAGCCCGGGCGTTGGGGCCAGCCGTGCGTGAACCGATGCAGCTGGCGGAGTGTGTCGGCGACGCGACGCCAGTCGGCTTCGGTCTCGGGCGATCCGCCCTCTACATAGGTCATCACCACCAGACCGTCGGCGAAGTGCCGGCCGTCCGTGGTCGGGATCGGCACCGGCACCCGCACCCCTTCACGGTCGAGGTGTCGCAACAGGTCGGTCTCCCACGCGAGATCAGCGTCGCTGCGTTGGCCGAGACGACCGACCGCGAGGTGCCCGTTGACGCGCACGCTCCACACCTCGTTGACGCCCACTCCGCCAGTGAGCGGTTCGATGCGAACGACGTCGTCACCCCACTGCTCGAGTGCCTCCCATCCCACCGGCCACATCTTCGCAGAGGGTCATGAAGCGCTCGACGAAATTACGAACCCGTGTTCAAGGCCCGTCCCAACCAGGTCCTGCCGGGCCGGGACGGTCGGCACTGAGTCCGCACAACAGCCCGAGACAGCGCGAGCCAGGAGAAGACGCGACCGGAGGGCTACCGCACCGCAGGTCGCGGCCTAAAGCCGCCCCGGAGTAAGGCGCGTCCCCTGCCGTCCCCGCGGCCTCCGCGACCCCGGCCTCCGCGACATTTCACGCTGTGAGTCTTGGCGTGTCGGTTCCGGCTGTGAGGGCTGGGATTGGCCAGGGTTGGTGCTGGTGGTGCCGGGTGACCCTATTTCACGCTGACCGCCTGTATGGCGTGTCTTGGTTCCGACGTGTCCCTGGCGCTGCCAGCACCGGCCTGGTCACCCTCGTTGGCCTGATCAGGAGCTTGTCCGGCCGCAGGCCGTGACCCATCACAGGATTGCCGCGGGAGTTTCCCTCCAGGCCGGTGCCGTGGTTTCAGCATCTCACCGGAGGAGGAGACGAGTTGAGCATTACCGGGGACACCGGCCTGGTGGCCGGGGTGGATACCCATCGCGACACTCATAGCGCGGCGCTCTGCGATGCCCGGGGCCGGGTGCTGTCGCAGCGGCAGGTGCCGGCCACGCCCGGGGGTTACGCTGACCTGCTGGCCTGGGCCACCGCCGCAGCGGGCACCGGGCAGCAGCTGGCGTGGGCGATCGAGGGCACCCGCCATTACGGGCTGGGCCTGGCCCGCCACCTGGCCGGCGCGGGCCAGCAGGTCGCCGAGATCGACTCCACCCGGCATATCAGCAAGCGGCGGGCCGGCAAGAGCGACCCGATCGACGCGGTCCGCGCGGCCCGGGAGCTGCTGGCCCGCCCGCACCCGGGCCAGCTGCGCGCCGACGGGGACCGCGAAGCCCTGCGGCTGCTGATGTGTGACCGGGACAACGCCGTCCAGTCCGCCAAGACCGCCCGCACCGTGCTGACCTCGGTCATCGTGACCGCTCCCTCCCAGCTGCGCGAAGAACTGCGCCACCTGCCCGCCGCGCGCCGGGCACAGGCCTGCGCCGCCCTGGCCTGCCCCGCCGGCGCGGACCGGCTGACCCGGGTCACCTACCAGACCCTGACCGGCCTCGGCCAGCGGATCACCACCCTCGCCACCACCGCCGCCGGGCTGGAGGCCCAGATCAGCGAGATCGTCGAGGACATGACCCCCGGGCTGGTCGCCGCCGAGCCCGGCGCCGGTGCGCTCAGCATCGCCCAGGTCTTGCTGTCGTGGTCGCACCCCGGCCGGATCCGCTCCGAGGCAGCCTTCGCCATGCTGTCGGGCACCGCCCCGGTCCCGGTGTCCTCAGGCCGCACCGACCGGCACCGCCTCAACCGGCTCGGCGACCGCCAGCTCAACCGGGCCCTGCACGTCATCGCGGTCAACCGGATGCGCCACCACCCCCCGACCCGCGCCTACGCCGAACGCCGCAAAGCCGAGGGCAAAACCGACAAGGAAATCCGCCGCTGCATCAAGCGCTACCTCGCCCGCCACCTCTACCGCGCTCTCACCCACCCCGCCCCCCGCACCACTTGACAAACATAGGAGCGTCGGAGCGTTCGCCTCAATCGGGCAAATCGCCCGCCATAAGGCACGTCCCGCGTGAAATGTCGCGAGAAGGGATGCCGGGGGCAGGGCGTATAGAGTCGGGTTGATCACCCCGGAACGCGGTCACGGCCGCTCACACGCAGGGGGCAATCATGACTGTCCGGCCAGATTTTGGGTCCGAATACGGTGACGAGGAGCGGCGGCGGTTCGAGGAGGAGGCCCCCCCGGAGCCCCAGGTGGCCGAGGAAGAGAGCGAACTCCACGACCTCGAACGTGAGGACGAGGAGGTCAACTACCTCGATCCTGAGGCCAACGAGGCGCACGCGCCCGGCCAGGTCTGCGAGCGGTGCGGGCAGGTCATCACGGCCCAGCAGGACGCCCGCCGGCGTCCGGACGGCCGCTGGGTCCACGAGGAGTGCCCGCGCATCCCTCCCGGCCAGGCCCCGCAAGCGGACGCCGGACCGCCCGCGTAGGCATAATCCCGCGCCGTGACCGGCGCTCGCGGGCGGCGCGCCCAGCCAGCGGGGGCGGGTTGCGGGGACCTGGCCGCCACCGGGAGCAGGCGGTCGGCCAGGGCCGGCGGAGGTCAGCGGCGCAGCCAGATGGCCTCCCACTGCGACCACTGACCGTGGCCTGGTGGAGTCCTCAGGGTGCTGTGCCGCCGTAGCGGAAGTACCGCGTCGAAGGCCTTGCC
>JAOPYP010000244.1 GCA_025964635.1 Actinomycetes bacterium
ACGCCCGTGCAGCTGGCCCGGCTGCTCGGGCTGCCCGAGCCCACCGCGGAGCAGGCCGCGGTCATCGGGGCGCCGCCGCGGCCGCTGGCTGTGATCGCCGGCGCCGGCTCGGGCAAGAGCGAGACCATGGCGGCCCGGCTGGTCTGGCTGGTGGCCAACGGCGTGGTCCGGCCGGAGCGGGTGCTCGGCCTGACGTTCACCAGGAAGGCCGCGGCCGAGCTGGGCCAGCGGGTGCGGGCCCGGCTGGACGGGCTGCGGAAAGCCGGCCTGCCCGGACTCGGCCAGGCCGGCCCCGGGCCGCAGCCACCGGAAACCGCCGCCGACCTCGACGGCGAGCCGGTGGTGTCCACCTATCACGCCTACGCGGCCCGGCTGGTCGCCGACCACGCCCTGCGCGAGGCGCTGGAGCCGACCCTGCGGCTGATCACCCCGGCGGTGGCCTGGCAGATCGCGGCCCGGGTGGTGTCCGGGTACGGCGGCCCGATGGACGCGGTGACCTGGTCACCGCCCGCGGTGACCGCGGCCGTGCTGACGCTCGCCGGGGAGCTGGCTGAGCACCTGCGGACGCCGGGCGAGGTGACCGCCGTGGGGGACTGGCTGGAGGTGCAGGCCGCGGCGCTGCCCGGCAGAGTGCCCAGCGCGGTGCGCAAGATCCTGGAGTGCCAGCGGGCCCGGGAGCAGTTGCTGCCCATGGTGGCCGGGTACGCGCGGGCCAAGGCCGAGCGTGAGGTCATCGACCACGGCGACCAGGTGGCCGTCGCCGCCCGGATCGCGGCGCATCATCCCGAGGTCGGGGCGGCCGAACGTGGCCGCTTCCAGGTCGTGCTGCTCGACGAATACCAGGACACCAGCCACGCCCAGCTGGTCCTGCTGCGGGCGCTGTTCGGCGGCGGCCACCCGGTGACCGCGGTCGGCGACCCCTGCCAGTCCATCTACGGCTGGCGCGGTGCGAGCGCGGGCAACCTGCGCCGGTTCGGGCGTGATTTCCCTGTGGTCACGGGCAGCGGGCCCGGGCGGACGGCGACCCCGGCCGTGGTGCGCGTGCTGTCCACCAGCTTCCGGAACACCGGCCGGGTCCTCGACGTGGCCGCGGTGGTGCAGGAAGGGTTGCGGGCCGCGGCGCCCGAGGTGCCCCGGCTGGTCCCGCCGCCAGGCCGGGCCGGCCGCGGGCGGGTGACCTGCGCGCTGACCGAGACGGCCGCCGGCGAGGCGGCCTGGGTGGCCGAGCAGGTGAGCGCGCTGCTGGAGCTGCCGCCCGGGGTAGCCCCGGACGGCGGGCCGTGGCCGGACGGGCGCGAGGACGCCGTGCACCCCCGCGACATCGCGGTCCTGTGCCGCAAGCGGGCCCAGTTCCCCGCGCTGCGGGCCGCGCTGCAGGCCCGCGGCATCCCGGTCGAGGTGGTCGGCCTGGGCGGGCTGCTCACCGTCCCGGAGGTGGCCGACATCGTCGCCACCCTGCGGGTGCTGCACGATCCCGGTGCCTCCGCGCCGCTGGCCCGGCTGCTCACCGGCCCCCGCTGGCGGATCGGCCCCCGCGACCTGGTCGCGCTGGGCAAGCGGGCCCGGGCCCTGGCCCGTGAGCAGCGGCGGTCCGCGGAGACCCGGGGACGCCCAGCGGAGCGGATTGAGCCGGACCGGGGTGGGCCGGGCCGGGACGAGGACCCGCTGGCCAAGGCCATCACCGACCTGACCGCGGACCCGGGCAGCCTGATCGAGGCCCTCGATGACCTGGGCGAGTCCGCCGCTTATTCGGCGGCCGGCCACGCCCGCCTCGCCGCGCTGGCCGCCGAGCTGCGCGAGCTGCGCTCCCGGGTGGCCCGGCCGCTGCCCGACCTGGTCGGTGAGGTGGAACGGGCGCTCGGCCTGGACATCGAGGTGGCGGCCCGGCCTGGCCGGGACATGGCCAGCGCCCGCGCCGACCTGGACGCGTTCGCGGACGCCGCCGCGGCGTTCGCGGGCGATCAGGAGGAGCCGACGCTGGGCGCGTTCCTGGCCTACCTGACCGCGGCCGAGGAGGAGGAGTTCGGCCTGGAGGCCGGCCGGGTCGGCGACGGGGACACGGTCACCCTGGCCACCGTGCACGCCTCGAAAGGCCTGCAGTGGGCCGCGGTGGTGGTGCCCGGGCTGTCAGCCGGGAAGAAAGCGCAGGTGTTCCCGGCCAAGCCCCGGTTCGTGAGCCGCTGGACGGAGAATGCGCGGCTGCTCCCCTTCGGGTTGCGGGGTGACGCCGGTGACCTGCCGGCCCTGCCCAGCCTGGAGCCTGCCGCGCTGGCGGCCTTCGGTGCCGCCTGCGCCACGCGGGACCTCGGCGAGGAACGCCGCCTCGCCTACGTGGCCACCACCCGGGCCGCGTTCTGGCTGGCCTGCAGCGGCTACTGGTGGGCGGACGCGTCCTCGCCGCTCGGCCCATCGGTGTTCCTGGAGGAGGTCAAGGCAGCGTGCGAGGCGGGCGCGGGCACCGTGGCGTGCTGGACGCCGCCGCCGGAGGAGGACAGCGAGAACCCCGCGCTGGCCGAGCCCCCCTCCGCCGTGTGGCCGGCCGAGCCGGGAGGCACCCGGCACGACGCGGTCCGGGAGGCGGCGGACCTGGTGCACCAGGCGATGGCGGGGCCCAGGGATGCGGGCGGTGCCGGCGATGAGCCGCTCAGTGAGGAGGATCAGGCGCTGGTGGCGGCCTGGGACACGGACACCGGGCTGCTCCTGGCCGAACGCGGGGAATGGCGCGCCGAGGCCGCGTCGGCGGTGTGGCTGCCCCCGCGCCTGTCCGTGTCCGCGCTCGTGATGATGGCCCGCAACCCGGCCGAGCTGGCCCGGCAGATCCGGCGGCCGATGCCGCGGCCGCCCGCGCCGCAGGCCCGCCGGGGCACTGCCTTTCACCGCTGGCTGGAGGAGCGGTTCAGCCAGCAGCGCCTGATCGATCCCGATGACCTGCTGGGCGCCGCGGACGACCCGGCCGCCGGTGACCCCGCCGACGGTGACGCGAACGACCTCGCCGCGTTGCGCGAGCTGTTCGAGTCCGGCGAATGGGGCAACCGCTGGCCGGTGGAAGTGGAGGTCCCGTTCGAGACGCTCATCGCCGGCCGGCCGGTGCGCGGCCGGATCGACGCGGTGTTCGGCGACGCCCCGGAGGGCGGATTTGACGTGGTGGACTGGAAGACGGGGCAGCCTCCCGGCGGCGCGGCCGAGCACCAGGCGATCGCGGTCCAGCTGGCGGCCTACCGGCTGGCCTGGGCGCAGCTGGCCGGGGTGCCTGCGGACCAGGTCCGGGCAGCGTTCTACTACGTGCGGCACGATCTCACGCTGCGCCCGGCTGATCTGCTGGACGAGGCGGGCCTGGCCGCGCTGATCGAGCAGATTCCGGCCGGGGCGGGCTGAACTCCCGCTCACCCCGGGTCTCAGGCCCGGAGATGATGCTCGACCGTCGCCACCTTGCTGGTCAGCCCGTCGGTCACGCCGGGGCGGATGTCGGCCTTGAGGACCACGCTGACCCGGGGGGCCCGGGCGGCCACTGCGTCCACCGCCCGCTTGACCACGTCCATGACCTCATCCCAGCCACCCTCGACCGAGGTGAACATGGCGTCGGTGCGGTGAGGCAGCCCGCTCTCCCGGACCACCCGCACCGCGTCCGCGACGTACTCCCCGACTCCTTCACCCACGCCCAGCGGCGTGACCGAGAACGCGACGATCATTAAGAGCTCCGTTCTAATGGTGACCACGAGCTATCCGGTGATGACCGGTCACGTCTGAACCGGCCGGACACCTTCCGCATACATCTTCGCCGGGAAGGAAACCGTCACCCGCAGGACGGGCCACGAGCCGCGCGAACCAGCTCGCGCAAGGCTGATCTGGCACGTCGCGCGCGTGCGAGGTGCTGATGACGCCGGCCGCAGCGTCACCGACACCGTGACTGCGCACCCCCTGACGTGCCCGGCCTTGGTCCGTTCCTCAACTGACCCGCCGCTGCGACTGGGCCTTACGCAGTGATCACGAGCCCCGCTGGCCAGCGGAGGCGCCGCACGTCATCGATTCGTGCCCGTTCGCGGCGACGGTGCCGCCGTCCGCGGGGGTGGCGAGCAGCAGCCAGCAGGCCAGGCCGAGCGGGTAGACACCGTAGCCGAACCGGCTGGCCGGGGCGAAGGCGAACATGAGCACCAGCCCCGTCACCAGCCGCCACCCCGCCGCGCGCTCATTCCGGGGCGGCCGGAGGATCAGGGACGCGGCCACGCCCAGCCCGGCCAGCAGGACCAGCGCGATGGCCACCAGGTGCCCGGGTCCCCATGCCTCGGCGATCAGGTGCCCGGGGAGGAAGCTGGCCGCCGGACTCTTGATCTTGGTGAGCCCGAGCGGGAACAGGATCGTGTTGGACACCACCGCGGCGGGCTGCGCGATGAGGACCGGGCCGTCCACCGCGATCGGCACAGCGATCGTCGCCGCGGCCAGCCAGGCCGCGGCGCGCTTCCCGTCGCGCGCCGCTACCAGGGCGAGGGCGACCGCCAGGGCGGGCCACGCGGTGGCTTTCATAGCGGCGGCGAGGCCGAGGGCCAGGCCCGCCAGGATGATCCGCACCGCAGGCCGCGGCGACTGGCTGGCCCGCAGCAGGGCGAGGCCAAGGCAGATCAGGGCCAGCACGGGCAGGTCGTCCCCGCCCGTGGTGAGCGGGAACGCGATGATGGGCGAGGCGGTGACCACCGCCGTCCACAGCCAGGGCCGTGGCACGCGGCTCAGGGACAGCGCGCCGGCGAACCCGAGCACGAACACCACCCCGAACCACAGCCGCGGATCAGTCAGCAGGCCGCCGCCGAGGAGGGCGTGCGGGACGCCGAACACGGCCAGGGCCGGCAGGTACGGGTTGTAGACGTACGGGTTATGCGCGGTGGCCACCGCGTGCGCCCCCTGGTATGGCGTGCCGTGGTGCAGGAACAGTCCCGCCGAGTGGATGACCACGCTGACTTCCGGCTGTCCCCGTCCCGACCAGGCCAGCCAGGCCAGCGGGACGATCAGGGCGCCGATCAGGCTGACGGCGGCGGCGATCCAGCGTCCCGGCCGTCCGGCCAGCGCCACGATGGCCGCGAGGCCGTAGGGGCCAGCCGCCATGATGCCCCACAGGCGCTCCGGCGGGTTAGTGCTGAACACCGCGACCGCCCACGCAAATAGCGCGGACACGGCCAGCAGGACTGCGGCCCCCCGGGACGTGGTCGCCCGGGCCCGCCACGGCCGGATCCGCTCCCGGCACCGGCGGGCCATTTCCCGCCCGGGCTGGGACCGCCCCCGCCACCACGGCGGGCGGGGAGAGTCGGGGAGACTGGCGTCATGGCCGGCGTCCCCGCATGGCAGGCGGGTCAGCGGTAGCGTCATGTGTCACCACGCTAGGAGGCGCGGGCCCCTGGCGTCGTCATGCCGAAGGGTGATCTCTCGGCTCAGCCCGGCGACGAAAATACGCCCGCAGGAGTAGCCGGCGCTCGGCGTGGTAACTGCCGGTGCGGCGTGCGGCGAGGGGGGAATGGCCCGGGATGCCCGCGATGCTGGTTTATTAGATAGCCGGCAAGGTCCGGCGAGGAGGGGCTCACCGCTCATGGATGTGCGCGACTACATCGACAGCAACGCGCGGGTTTTCTTCGACCAGCTCAAGGCGTGGCTGGCCATCCCGTCTGTCTCCGCCGACCCTGGCCACCACGGCGACGTACGGTCATCCGCGCAGTGGCTGGCCGGGCACCTCGCCGCCACCGGGTTTCCCACGGTGGAGATCTGGGACACCGGGCAGGCCAGCTCGCCCGGCCAGCCGGCCGTATTCGCGCACTGGCCGGCCCAGGATCCCGCCGCGCCGACCGTCCTTGTCTACGGCCACCACGACGTCCAGCCCGTGGAGCCCCTCGACGAGTGGCACGCCCCGCCGTTCGAGCCAGTTGAGCGCGACGGCCAGCTGCTCGGCCGGGGCGCCTCGGACGACAAGGGCCAGGTGCTCCTGCACACTCTCGGCCTGCGGGCGTGCCTGGCGGCCAGCGCCGCCGGGGCCCCGCCCGTCTCGCTGAAGCTGCTCATCGAGGGGGAAGAGGAATCCGGGTCCCCGCACTTCGCGGACCTGCTGCGGAGCCGGGCCGACCGGCTCAGCTGCGACGTGATCGTGATCTCCGACACGACCATGTGGGCGGCCGATGTGCCCTCGATGTGCACCGGCATGCGCGGCCTCATCGACGCCCAGATCGACCTGCGCGGCGCGGACACCGACGTCCACTCTGGCTCGTTCGGCGGCGGCGTGCCGAATCCGCTGCACGCGCTGGCCACGCTGCTCGCCGGGCTGCACGATGACCAGGGCCGGGTCACCCTGCCCGGGTTCTACGACGCGGTGCTGCCGCTAACCGACGCCGAGCGGGCGCTGTTCGCCCGGCTCCCGTTCGACGAGAAGGCCTGGCTCGCCGACGCCGGTGACAGCCAGGCCACCGCGGGCGAAGCGGGCTACACCACGCTGGAGCGGGTCTGGGCCCGCCCGACGGCCGAGGTCAACGGCCTGTGGGGCGGACACACCGGGCCCGGCGCGAAGACCATCGTGCCCAGCCAGGGGCACGCCAAGGTGTCGTTCCGGCTGGTGGCCAACCAGGAGCCGGCCGACATCGCGGTGGCGCTGCGGGAGTACGTCGCGGCCCGCACCCCGCCGGGCATCGAGGCGACCGTGACGTTCGGCGGGCCGGGGGTGCGGCCCGCCTTCTCACCCCTCCACTCGCCGGGCGTGCAGGCGGCGAAGCGGGCCATGGAGCGTGCGTTCGGCCGTGAGGTGCTGTTCACCCGGGAAGGTGGCAGCGGCCCGGAAGCCGATCTGGCGGACATCCTGGGCGCGCCGCTCGTCTTCGTCGCGGTGGGACTGGATGAAGACCGGATCCACGCGCCCAACGAGAAGGTGGAGATGACGCTGCTGCTCCGGGGGGCGGAGGCGGTGGCCTACCTCTGGGAGGATCTGGCCGCGGATCCCGCCGGGATCACGGCCACCCGATGAGCGCCGCGCAGGGCGATCCCGGCGACCAGGTGAGCGCCGGGCCGGGTGACGGCGCCGCCCCGCCGGACGCCCAGGAGTACGCCGGTGAGCTGGGCGGGTTCGTGCTGGCCCGCGGCGCCGTGGACCGGATGAGCGTCCGCCGCGGTGACAACGACTGGCTCGCCGCGGCCTGGGCGGACCCGCGGACCCGGGTGCTGGTCCTGGACAACGCCCGCGCGCTGGTCCGGTTCGGCGACAAGGAGGCTGAGCTCATCCTGGTCCCCCCGTCCGAGGCTCCCGACGGACTGAGGTTCCTGCTCGGGGTTGACGACGCGGGCGCGGCCTACTTCGGCGTGATGGGACCGCCGGGCTGCCTGGACTCCCTGATCAAGGACGTGGAAGTGCCCGCCGGTGACTCACCGGCCGCGGAACAGGACGCCGCGCAACAGGACGCCGCGGAACAGGACGCGACCGGGCAGGAAACCGCGCGGCAGGCAGCGCCGGAGGCGGAAGAACCTGCCGAGGAAGCCTCCGGGGAGGAAGCCTCCGAAGACGAAACTCCGGAGCAGGAAGCTCCGGAGCAGCAGACCGTGACCGAGCAGGTCGCCTGGCTGGCCCGGGCCCGGCCGGGGCTGCGCCCCGCCGGTCTGCGGGAAGCGGCGGCGCTGCTGAATGACCGGGACGCGGGCCTGTTCACGCACGCCGTGGCGCTGGCCAACTGGCACGCCACCCATACCCACTGCCCGCGCTGCGGCACGCCGACGGTGACGGTCGCCGCCGGGCACGCCCAGCGCTGCCCGGCCGACGGCAGCGAGCACTTCCCGCGGATCGATCCCGCCGTCATCATGCTGGTCACCGATCCGGACGACCGGTGCCTGCTGGCCCGCAACCGGCGGTGGCCGGAGCGCCGCGTGTCCATCCTGGCGGGCTTCGTCGAGCCGGGAGAAGCGGCCGAGCAGGCCGTGGCCCGGGAGGTCGAGGAGGAGACCGGGATCGCCGTCACCCGGGTCCGTTATGTCGGCAGCCAGCCGTGGCCGATGCCGCAGAGCCTGATGCTCGGCTTCCGCGCGGCGGCCGTGGGTGAGCTGGAGCTGCGGGTGGACGACGATGAGATCGCCGAGGCGAACTGGTACAGCCGGGAGGAGCTGCGCCGCGCGCTGGCGGCCCGGGAGATCCTCCTGCCGCCGCCGGTGTCTATCGCGCACCGGCTGATCGAGTCCTGGTACGGCGAGGAACTGCCCGGCGTCTGGTAACCCGGGGCTGTCTCAGGCCCGGGTCCGGCTCTCAGGCGCCGGGGCCAGCTGGCGGACAGCCTCGGCCTCGTCCACCCCCGGCGCGGGCACGATCGCGATGACCGGGGTGTCCAGCCCGGCCGCCTGGTACTCGGCCACCCGCTCCCGGCAGTAGCCGGGCGCCCCGTGCACGACCAGCTCGTCGACCAGTTCGTCATCGATAGCCGCGAGCGCGGCCTTGCGGTCACCCGCGGCCCAGGCCTCCCGCATCGGCTGGAACCTCGGCCCCCGGCCGAGCCAGTCGTGAAACGCGGCGTACGCGGGGACGGTGAGGTAGGCCGCGATCATCCGCCGGCCGATCTGCCGGGCCAGGCCGGCATCCGCGGTCGGGCAGACGAAGATGCGGGCGATCAGCTCACAGTCCGGGCCGGCCACCGCGCGCACGGCGGGGACGTCCGAGGGCGCGAGCCAGTTGGTGATCGCCCCGTCCGACATCGCCGCGGCCAGCGAGACCATTCCCGGGCGCAGGGCCGCGAGCGCCAGTGCGGGTGGCGGCACCGGGGCTGGGTCCAGGCGGAAGCCGTTGATGGTGAAGGTCTCCGCGTCCATGGAGACCTTCTCGCCGGCCAGCGCCCGCCGCAGGAACTGCAGCGTGTCCCGGGCCCGCTGATACGGGCGGTCCAGCGCGATCCCGTTCCAGTCCGTGACCACCGCGGGCGAGGAAACCCCGATTCCGAGCACGAAACGGCCGGGGGCCAGGCCCGCCAGGGTGGCCGCGCTCATGGCCAGCAGGGCGGGCCCCCGGGTATAGATGTTGGCCACCGCGGTCCCCAGCCGCAGGCCCCCCGCGTCCTGCGGGCCAGCCCCCTGCGTCCCGGTTCCGTCCTTGCTGGTCCACTGGGCGGCCAGGGCCAGCGGGGTGAACGCGTCCGCGCCGTTGACCTCCGCCGACCAGGCGTCCGTATACCCCAGGTCAGGCAGGGCGGTCACCAGGTCACGCTGGCCGGACAGGGGCATTCCGCTCAGTGGGAGCGTGATGCCCCATCGTGACGTCGGTCGCACAGTACCTCCCGTAGTTCCCGCCCATCATCGCAGCGGCCGTGACAGGATGCCCGGCATGGACCTGGATTGCGTTGACACACTGGCCGGTGTGCATGTCCGGTGACCTTGACCTCGACGCGGTATTCGGCCGTTCATCACCAGATGATGCCTTCGCCGCGGTGCTGACCGAGGCCCGGATGGTGCTGGGCGAGATCGCCAGCCCGGTGGAGGCCGAACTGTGGGGCTCGGACATCCTGGCCGCGCTCGGTGGCGTGCAGAGCCTGGCGGCACAGGCGATGGTGCCTGCCGCCGAGCGGAGCGGGAGCCCCGAGGCCCTGGCCATCCTGCGGGTCCTCGGCGCGCTCGGCTGGCCGGACCTGTGCACGGCCGCCACCGAGGCCGCGGGCCGCGTGGCCGCGCGGGATGTCCCTGACCCGGACTGGGCGGCCGAGGTGGGGTCGCCGTCGGTGGGCGAGTGCTGGCGTTACGGCGACGACCGGGGTGTCCAGGAAGCCGTGACCCTGAGCTTCGAGTACGCCGCCGGGCAGCATGTGGTGTCGCTGCTGCTCGACCATTCCTGCGGCGGCGGGATCAAGAACGTCTGGGTGGGTGAGGCCGGGGACGTGCTGGCCCGGACGAAGGACATGGCCGCCGAGGATCCGAGCATGATCTTCGAGATGATCAGCACGGCGACCGCGCGGACCAAGGTGGAGCGGGCCATCGCCGCGGGGGAGTGCCCGGTTCAGCCGGACGAGGTCAGCAACGTCGCCTCGACCAGGGCGATCCTGCGCGCCCGGGCGGCCCTGCTGGCCCGTTCGTAGATCGGTCGGCAGATTCGAGAGCACTGCTCTTGACTTAGCTCACCGATCCGGCGCATACTGCTCTTAGAGGAGAGCGTTGCTCTCAGCCGCAGTTCTCACCGGAGGAGCAGTCATGAACGCCAGCCCGCAGTCCCGCTACCTCGCACCCACCGGCATGGACCGGGTGTTCAACTCGACCGTCGCCACGCTGACCCGGGCCGGGATCAGCATCATGGGGTCGCGGGTGCTGGCGGTCCGCGGCCGTAAGAGCGGTGAGTGGCGGACCACCCCGGTCAACCTGCTGACCGTGGACGGCACCCGCTACCTGGTCGCGCCCCGCGGGCAGGCCCAGTGGGTCCGCAACATGCGCGCGGCCGGCCAGGGCGAGCTACGCGTGGGCCGCCGGACCGAGCGCTTCACCGCCACCGAGATGGCCGATGCGGACAAGCCGCCGGTGCTGCGCGCCTACCTGCGCAAGTGGGGCTGGGAGGTCGGGCGGTTCTTCGAGGGCGTCACCGCGGACGCGACCGACGAGCAGATCCGCGGCATCGCCCCCGGCTTCCCCGTCTTCCGGATCACGATCGGGGGCCCAGACGGCGCCTAGCCGGTGAGGGCCAGCGTGGCGCCGGTGATGTCGAGCAGCCGGTGGTATCCGTCAGCGGCCGGGAACACGGCCATGTCCCCGCGCACCACGGCCCGCGATCCGTCCGGCCCGGCCAGGATCGTCCCGTCCGCGCCGACGGCCACGAACTCGCCGTCCCGGCGCAGCAGGACCGGGCCGTCGCGCCGCGCGGAGATCGTGCACCGGCCGGCCCGGAGCCCGTCCAGCACGGCGCCGGGGCCCTCGCCCGCGCATTCCACCCAGGTCGTGGGGGTCCCGGGAGTGGCGTCCGCTCCCGGCCGGTGCCAGTCGCTCCCGCCGACCGGCACCGACGTAGGATCCCAGGCCAGCCACCAGGCCAGCGGGGTCGTCCAGTGCGGATCCAGCCAGCTCCAGTGCCAGACCTCGGCCAGCGGCGGCCGCCGCTCCATCGGCCAGATCCAGCTGACGTGGCCGCCGATCGGATGATTGACCGACAGCAGGCCGCCCCGCTGCTCGGTGGTATCCAGCCAGCGGTCGGGCGGCTCGCGGAAGTCGATCCAGCCGACGTCCCCCAGCGCGTTCGCGTGCCCGTCCTCCGTGGTGACCTCCTGGCCGGGGATCAGGGTGATCCCGTACCGGGCCCCGGCGTCTTTGAGCTCCGCGAAATGGCTCGTCGTGTTGTGATCGGTCACCGCGAGGTAGTCGAGTCCCTGGGCGGCCGCGAAGCGGGCTAGCTCGGCCACCGTGAAGTCGCCGTCGGAGTGCACGGTGTGCGTGTGCAGGTCCCCGGCCAGCCAGCGGTGCCCCGGCCGGGCGGGCAGCTCTCGCCGCGGCGGCCGCTCGCTGAGCGGTGACGGGACCGGGCCGGGCGGGACCGGGTGCAGCCGGCCTCGTGTGGTGCTCACCGAGGCCGTGACCGAGTACTCGACGCCGTCAGCCGGGAGCCGGTACAGGCCGAGCACCACCTGCCACAGCCCGGGCTCCAGCTCACCCGGCAGGTAGCCGGGGGTGGCCTCGCCGGGGGTGATCACGAAGGAGGACCGGGCGCCGCCGGACCAGCCGCGAAACCCGGAGGGCCCGAAGCAGCCCAGGTCGAGCACGGCGCCGGACCGGTCGTAGTCGAGGTCGACGCGCAGCCCGGCCGTCCCCGGCGGAACCTCGACCGGCAGGTAGTGCCACGGTGACCCGCAGCGGTCGTCCTGGGTCCACCGGCCGCGGTGCCGCGTCGTCTCGCTCATGCCCCTACGGAACCAGATTCCCGGCGATGCGGCGACCTGCCGCCGGTTCCGCCGGGTGCGACCCCGGGCCTGCCCGCCGTCGCCGGCCTGGCCGCGATCCCCTGGTCCGACGCGACAGCTAGCTGACGGCGCCCGCGTGCTTGCGGGCCACTCCGCCGTGGGCGGTGGAGCGCAGGCCGGCGCTGGTGTCGCCGGGATCCGGACGCCACTGGTCCAGCGGCACGAGCCCCGGCGGGACCAGGGTGAACCCGCTGAACATGCGGGCCACCTCAGCCCGGCTGCGCAGCACCAGGCCGGCGGGCATCCGCGCGCTGAGCCGTTTTCCCATGTCAGCCTGCTCCGCGGCGAGGATGTCCCGGGCCGGATGGGAGATGGCCAGGTAGCTGCCCGGGACGGCCGGCTGCCCCAGCCGGGCCACGATGGCCTGCGGATCGTCGGCGTCCGGGATGAGCTGCAGGATCCCCAGCAGCATGATCGCGACGGGCTGGCTGAAGTCCAGCGTGCGCCGGGCCTGGCTCAGGATCGTGTCCGGGTCGCGCACGTCGGCGGCGGCGAAGCTGGTGGCACCCTCGCTGGTGACCGGCAGCAAGCTCGTCGCGTGCATCGTCACGGTCGGGTCGTTGTCCACGTAGACGATCCGGGCGTCCGCAGCGGCCCGCTGCGCCACCTCGTGGGTATTGCCGGCGGTCGGGATGCCGGTGCCGATATCCAGGAATTGGCGCACGCCCGCGGCGGCCATGTAACGGACGGCCCGGGCCAGGAATGCGCGATTGGCGCGGACCGCGGCCACGATGC
Source organism: Actinomycetes bacterium (assembly GCA_025964635.1). Taxonomy (GTDB): domain Bacteria; phylum Actinomycetota; class Actinomycetes; order Streptosporangiales; family Streptosporangiaceae; genus RYN-230. Next base: position 12,657 of record JAOPYP010000244.1, read on the forward strand.
CCGGGAAAGCGTCGATCGCCTCATCGCCCGCCGCCCGGTCGGCCGCGAAATTCTCCGTGCCCCCGAGCCAGTAGTCGTAGACGCGGGCCGGATGCGCCACGCTGATGTCGAGGTCCAGCGAATCCTCACGGCCGGGCCGGATGCCGGAAGGAACGTCGTGACCTGGCATCGCCCGAGCCTATCGGCAGGCCGGCCACTCCCGGGGGTGACTCAGGTCCTTTGCGGAGAACAGGGCGTAAACGGTGCCTGAACGCCGAAAGGCGGCACGGCACGGGCAACGTCAAACCCGGAAAATTCTCCGCAACGAAAACCGCCACCCCCCGGTCCGCCCGGCCGTCCGGCGACCCGCGGACCATACTCTGGCGCCGCCCGGGCCAGCGGACGGCAACCGCCAGCGCGCCCGGCGCTGTATTGCGCGTGATGGGTCATCTGCTTACAGTGACGCGGGGGGATAACAGGATGATGCGGAAATTTATCGCGGAGCTTCTCGGGACGGGCCTGCTGGTTTTCTTCGGGGTCGGGGTCGCGACCCTGGATTTCGGGTTCAAGTTCGACGGTGGCAGCATCGCCGCCGGCGTGGTGGCCACGGCGCTCGCGTTCGGCCTGGTTCTGCTGGCCCTGGCTTATGTGCTCGGCCCCATCTCGGGGTGCCATGTCAATCCCGCGGTCACCCTCGGCGCACTGCTGGCCCGGCGCGTCTCGCTGGCTGAGGCGGCGGTGTACTGGATTGCCCAGCTCGCCGGCGGCATCCTCGGCGCCCTGCTGCTGTGGGCCATGTTCTCCACGTCGCCCGACTACAGCCGGTCCGCCACGGGGCTGGGCACGAACGGCTGGGGTGCCGCGTCCGACATCCACATCGGGGCCGGCGGCGCGTTCCTGGCCGAGGTGGTGCTGACCGCCCTGTTCGTGTTCGTGGTCCTCGGGGTGACCGGCAAGCTCGGCAACACGGCCACCGCGGGCATGGTCATCGGTCTGTCCCTGACCGTGGTGCACCTCATCGGCATCCCGATCACCGGGACCTCGGTGAACCCGGCGCGCAGCCTCGGGCCCGCGCTGGTCGTGGGGGGCACCGCGCTCAGCCAGGTCTGGCTTTTCATCGTGGCGCCGCTGGCCGGCGGGGCGATCGCGGCCGTCCTGCACTGGGTCATCTTCCCGCCGGCCCCGGGATCAGTGGATCCGGAGCAGGCCAGGGTGGCGGAGGCTGGTTCCGGGACGATCGCGTAGCGCGCTCACCCTGAACTCCCGGTCAGCCCGGCCCCGTCATCCCGGCGGGGCGGACCGCTGCCGCTCCTCGGCCACCCGGCGCAGCGCGGCCCGCCGCGCGCTGCGGATGTGCCGCCGGGCCGCGGCCCGGGCCCGGGTGGCGTCGTGTGCGACCAGCGCGTTGACGATCTCGGCGTGTTCCCGCACCGACCGGGCCGGCCGCCCGGCCACCGACAGGGTGGTGTCCATGCTGCGGCCCAGCATCTCCTGCAGGATCGACTGCGTCATGGTCAGGAACCGGTTGTTCGCGTACTCGGCGATCTGCAGGTGCAGCCGGGCGTCCACCACCCGCAGCTGCTCCGGGCCGGACTGGGTCCGCACCGCCTGCTCGTGCTGCTCGAACGTCGCGATCAGGCTGGCCAGCTGCTCCTCACTGGCCTCGGCGGCCGCCCAGCCCGCGGCGGGCACCTCGAGCACCTCGCGCATGGCGAACAGCTCCTCCAGGCCCACCTCCCGCAGCCGGGAGAACCGCTGCAGGGCGCGCTCGCCCTCGTCGGGCGCGGCGACGAACACGCCCTTGCCGTGCCGGACCCGGACCACCCCGCGGGTTTCCAGCGAGCGCAGCGCCTCGCGCACCGAGGCCCGGCTCACGCCGAGCAGCTCGCAGAGCTCACGTTCCCCCGGCAGCCGGTCGCCGGGGGTCAGCCCGTTGCCCGCCACGAACTGCTCGATCTGCCCGGCGACGCGCAGGAACAGCGGCTCGCTCGAGCCCATCCACCGCCAGCCGACCGCGGGCGAGCCGGCCACGGCCGGGCCGGCCACAGCTGAGCCGGCCACGGCTGAGCCGGCCACAGCTGAGCCGGCCATCGGCGGCGCGGCTCCCGGCTGGCCGGCCGGGCCGCCGGTCTGGCCGGCCTCGCTGACGGGCTGATCGGGCATGCTGACTCCTACGCGCTGGGGTGCAGCCGGGTCAGCGCGAATTCCCGGTGGCCAAGGGCTTCCGCACACGTGAGGCGCCCGTTGACTGTGCGGTCGATCACATCTTCCAGCCTGTCTCCCGCCGTCGCCAAGTCGTAGTCCAGCTGGAGCAGGCCGGACACGTCCACGTCGATGTGCTCGCTCATCGTGGCCTGCGTCAGCGGGTTGGCGGTGATCTTGATGACCGGCTCGACCGGGTGACCGACCACGTTGCCCTGGCCGGTCGGGAACAGGTGGATGACCGCCCCGGCGGCCGCGGTCAGCGTGATGAACTCGGCCGCCGCGCAGGACGTGTCCATGAAGTTGAGCCCGGCCTGGGCCGGCCGCTCGGCCGGGGCCAGCGCGTCCACCACGGGGGCGGTCCCGGTCTTCTGGATGTTGCCCAGCGCCTTCTCCTCGATCGTGGACAGCCCGCCGCGGATGTTGCCCTGGGTCGGCTGCGAGCCGAGCAGGTTCGCCCCGGTCCGCTCGACCAGCGCGAAGTAGTCGTCGAAGAAGCCCTGGAACTTCTTGCGTACCTCCTCGCTGGCGCACCGCTCCGCGATCAGGTGCTCGCCCCCGGTCAGCTCGGTGGTCTCGCCGAAGATCACCGTGCCGCCGGCCGCGATGTGCCGGTCCACCGCCTCCGACGTCGCCGGGTTGGCCCCCAGGCCGCTGGTGGTGTCGGACTCGCCGCACTTGATGCTCATCAGCAGCTCGCCGCGCTCGACCGGGACCCGGGTCAGCTCGCTGGCGTCCTGCAGCAGCTGCGCCGCGCGCCGCCCGGCCATCTCGAGGATGCGCAGGTCGCCGTGGCGCTCGACGGAGAACTGGGCCACCGGCTTCCCGGTCTCGGCGATGCCGCTGGCGATCCGCTCGGTCCAGGTGGGCTCGATGCCGATCACGACGACCGCGGCGACGTTCGGGTTCGCCCCGGTCCCGATCATGGTCTGGAAGAAGAGGTCCAGGTCCGCCCCGAACTGCAGCCGCCCGTAGGGGTGCGGCAGGGCGAGCGTGCCCGGGATGGCCCGGGCGACCGACTCGGCGGCCGCGTTCGACAGGTCATCGACCGGCAGGATCAGCACGTGATTGCGGATCCCGACCCGGCCGTCGGCCCGCCGGTACCCAGTCAGACGCTTTTCTGCCACCGCGCGCTCCTCAAGTTGTGGGTGTGCACCAGCTCGCCGGCCGCGACCGGTCCCCGGGTGAGGCCGATCAGCACGCCGTACTCCAGCACGTCCTCGTACTCGCCCAGGTCACGCAGGGCGATCTTGTGCCCGAGCGGGATCGCGTCCCGGGCGGTGATCCCGAAGCGGTCCCCCGAGTCCAGGTAGGCGGCGCTGGCCGCCCCCGGGCCGGTGTCGCGTACTGCGACCGCCACGTCGTCGCCCTGGCGATGGGCCAGGAAGTCGACGCCGCCGGCGGCGGGGGAGGAGGCGGGCTCAGTCACGTAAACCTCCGTGGTCAGACCTCTTCTGTTTCCGAAACTTACCGTAGGGCTCACGCCGAAAGTGTGTCAAACAGGGCACCAATATGGGTGTCCCGCCTGGACAAACTATCGCGCAACCGGTCAAATTATTGACACACTAGCGACGTCCTGGCTAGTGTCCCGACACGAAGTGGTCAGACCTTAGACGACCGTCCGAGAACCGATGGCAAGGAGGCCGCCGATGCCGGACAGGGCTCTACCAGGTGCCCCGGCCGCGGCGCCGCCCGCCGCCCCGGACGTGGCGGGCGGCCGGATCGACTGCGCGAACGTCTACAAGTGGTTCCCCGGCGGGATCGTCCTGGAGGACGTCAGCCTGACCGTCGAGGCGGGCCAGTTCGTGTGCATCGTGGGGCCGTCCGGCTGCGGGAAGACGACGCTGCTGCGGATGATGGCCGGGCTGGCGGAAGTCGATCACGGCCAGGTCAGCATCGGCGGCACCCCGGTCAACGGGCCCGACCGGCGGGTGGCCGTGGTGTTCCAGCACTTCGGCCTCTTCCCGTGGAAAACCGTGCAGCACAACGTGGCGCTCCCGCTGCGGCTGGCCAAGACGCCGCGGGCCGAGGCGGACAGCCGGGTCGCCGACGCGATCCGGACGGTCGGCCTCACCGGCCACGAGCGCAAGTACCCGGCGCAGCTGTCCGGCGGCATGAAACAGCGGGCCGGGCTGGCCCGGGCCCTGGCCACCGCGCCGGACGTGCTGCTCATGGACGAGCCGTTCGCGGCGGTGGACGCCCAGGTCCGGGAGGTGCTGCAGGAAGACCTGCTGGCGCTGCGGGACCGGCTGCGGCAGACCATCGTCTTCATCACGCACAGCATCGACGAGGCGATCACCCTGGGCGACCGGATCATCGTGATGGGCACCCGGCCGGGCCACATCGTCCGGGACGTGCTCGTGCCCATCGAGCAGCCCCGCACCATCGCCCAGGTCCGGCGGCACCCGGCCTACACGGACCTGCGCGAGGAGATCTGGCAGCAGTTGCGGCAGTCCGCTGCGGAGCAGGCCGGCGAACCAGTGGAACAGGCAGGTGACGCATGAGCGAGATCACCGGGCGCAGCACCGGGTCACCCAGCCCGGCCGGGACCAGCCCGCCGCCCGCCGCTGCGGACCAGGCCACGCCGGCCTCCCCGAAGCTCGAAGAAAGCCGGGCGCAGATCGAGGCGGCCATCGAGCAGCGCCTCCGGCAGCGGTCCCGCCGCAACCGCCGGATCTACCTGCTGATCCGGATCGTCTCGCTCATCATCGTCCTGGCCGCCTGGCAGTACTACGGCTCCAAGTCCACCCCGGTGATCTTCGATCCGCTGACCCGGGTGCTGGGGGCCCTGGTCGACCTGTTCCGGCACCAGGGGCTCGGCGCCGCCCTCTGGTACAGCGTGTGGACGTTCGCCATCGGCTACCTGGTCGGCGTGGCCGCCGGGGTCGCGCTCGGCATGTGCCTCGGGGCCTACCGCCGGGCCGAGGCCGCGGTCGGGCTGTACGTCTACGCGCTGTACGCAACCCCGATGGTGGCGATCGTCCCGTTGCTGAGCATCTGGCTCGGCTTCGGGGTGCTCACCCAGGAGCTCATCATCGGCCTGTTCGTGCTGTTCCCCTGCGTGGTCAGCGTGTCCTACGGGGTCCGGAACATCGACGGTGACCTGCTCGAGGTGGCGCGCTCACTGCGGATGGGCCGGGCCAGCCTGTGGCGGCACGTCCTGCTGCCCGGCACCGCGCCCTACATCGCGACCGGCGCGGCCCAGGGCGTGGCCATGGGCCTGGTCGGCATGTTTATCGCCGAGATCTTCACCCAGCTCAGCGGGCTCGGCAACCTCCTCGAAACCGCGGCGCAGACCTATCACACCGATCAGGCCCTGGCCGTCCTCCTGGTGATCATGGCTCTCGGTGTCACCCTCCGCGGCCTGATCACCCTCGTCCAGCGCAAGGTCGCCCCGTGGGCGAAATGACGCGTCCGCGTCCCCAGCAAATGAGGTATCCGATGAAGGATCTATCTGCCCTCCGCCGCCTCGTCCGGCCCCGCTGGACGGCGCTGGCCGCTGCCGGCGCCGTGGCCGGGCTGGCCCTGTCCGCCTGCGGCAGCTCGGCCAGCTCCAGCTCGTCCAGCGACCCGAACGCCTGGGCCACGGTCAACGTCGGGATCGCGCTGTCCCCGCCGAAGGCCATCTTCTTCGGCCCCTACGTCGCGGAGCAGCAGGGCTTCTTCGCCAAGGAGCATCTGCACGTCAAGTTCATCAGCATGCCGAACGGCCTGCAGACCGAGCTGGGCACCACGGCCGGCAGCATCGACTTCGGCTTCAGCTCGGGGACTGACTCGATCGAGGCCGCGGCGCAGCACGCGCCGATCCACGCGATCTGGTCCTACGGCACCAAGCTGGACACCCAGTGCATCGGCTCCCCGGGCATCACCAGCGCGAAGGGCCTGATCGGCAAGCCGGTCGGGTCGACCGGGACGGACGGGTTCTCGATCACGCTGCTGCAGGCCTGCCTGGAGCCCGCCGGGGTCCACCTGAGCCAGGTCAAGCCGATCAACATGGTGCGCTCGGAGTTCGTGCCGGCCATGGTGGCCAAGAAGATCAACGCGGCCGTGTTCCACGCCGACGATGCCTACGTGATCACTCACCAGCTCAAAGGGGCGTCGGTGCTCTCCTCGGAGTACAAGGTCCTGCCGAAGTGGTGGTACGGCGGGGTCAGCATGACCGACTCCTACGGGAAGGCGCACCGGGCGGTCGTGGTCCGCTTCCTGACCGCGATGATGCTGGCCGACCGCTGGATGAACGACCCGGCCCACACCAGTGCGCTGATCACGCTGGGGACCAAGGTCAGCGGCGAGGACCAGGCGGCCGTCTCGTACGCGGTGAAGTTCCTCCAGGCTGCCAAGACCTGGCCGGTGGGTGCCGGGCTGAGCCCGGCCGCGGTCAACTACACGGCCGCCATCCTGGCCAAGTACAAGGACATCCCCAGCCAGCCGAGCTACAGCCAGATCGTCGACCCCTCATACGCAAACGCGGCCGCGGCCAAGCTGGGCGCCTCGTGACAGCAGCGGATTCTCCGGACCGGGACGGCCGCGACCAGCTTCCGGGGAACCCGGTTCCGCCCGGTTCCGCCCCGGTCGGCCTGGCTGCGGTCGGCCTGGGCCGGTGGGCCCGGGTCATGGCCCAGGCCTACGCGGCCAGCCCCCTGGTAGAACTGCGCAGCTGCTACACCCGCAACCCGGAGCGGCGGCAGGCCTTCGCCGCCGACTTCGGCTGCGGCCAGGACGAGTCGCTGGACGCGCTGCTGGCCCGCGACGACGTCGACGGCATCGTGATCACCGCGCCCAACGACCAGCACGCGCCGATCATCGAGGCGGCGGCGGCTCACGGCAAGCACGTGTACACCGAGAAACCGGTCGCCGTGGCCCTGGCCGACCTGCGCCGGATCCGGGCCGCGGTGCTCGGCTCCGGGATCGTCTTCGCCTGCGGGCACAGCGCCCGGCGCCTGGCCGGATTGCGGGCCATGAAGAGCCTGCTGGACAGCGGGGCGGCGGGCGCGCCGTCCATGGTCGAGGCCGTGTTCGGGAACGAGCGCGGCCTGGAGCTCAAGGAAGGTGACTGGCGGGCCGACCCGGTCCAGGCCCCCGGCGGCCCGCTGACCCAGCTGGGCATCCACCAGATCGACAACCTGCAGTACCTGCTCGGCCCGGCCCGCCGGGCGGTGGCCATGGGGCAGGCGCCCCGGCCCGGCATCGCCAACCAGCTGGCCGTCGGGGTGCTGCTCGAGTTCGACGAGTCCCTCGGCTACCTGGGCTGCAACTGGCTCTCCCCGGGCAGCTTCACCATCGACGTGTACGCACGCCTGGCCCGGCTCCGCTACGAGCTGGACTTCTCCTGGTGGAGCAATTCCGCCCAGACCGACAGGCACACCCGGCTGACCCGCACCGTGATCGCCGCGGACAGCGCCAACCCGGACGCCCGCGTCCTGGCCACCGAGGAGGTGCCGCTGCCGCCGCGGGATCATCTCCGGGAGGAGATCGAGGAGTTCGCCGGGGCCATCCGGGGCACGGCCCGGGTCGAGGTGGGCCTGGCCGAGGCCCTGGCCAACGTCGCGGTGCTGCAGGCCGCCGCGCGGTCGCTGCGCACCGGGGCGCCCACCGCGATCGGCGACATCATGGCCGAGATCGAGGAGCCCCGCTGATGGGCCCGGCGCCCGCTTCCCCGCCTGGCCGGCGGTTCGACGAGCTGACTGATCCCGAGATCGCCGCGGCGCTGGCCCGCAGCCCCCGGGTGATCCTGCCCATGGGCAGCGTCGAGCAGCACGGCCCGCACCTGCCGACCGGGACCGACTTCTTCGCCGCCACCGCGATCGCGCTCCAGGTGGCCGAGCATCTCGACGCGCTGGTGCTGCCGCTGTGCCCGCTGGGCGTGACCCCCATGCACATGCCGTACCCGGGCACCGTGTCGCTCCGGCCCGGCACGCTGCAGGACGTGGTCATGGACATCGGCTCGTCGCTGGCCGCGCACGGCGGCCGGGAGTTCGTGATCCTGAACTGGCACGAGGGCAACATCCCGGCGCTGGCCCTGGCCGCCGAGCAGTTGCACCGGGAGATCGGCCTGGCCGTGGTCGTGGTGCAGGCGTGCTACGTGGCCGAGGAACGGTTCGGCCCGCGGGCCGGGGGACTGACCCACGGCGGGAAGATCGAGACCTGGTCCGTGCTCTGCTGCCGCCCCGACCTCGTGCACCTGGACCGCGCCGCGGGCAGCGGCGACCGGCAGCGTGGCGAGCTGGCCGACCAGCTCCGCCGGGACCGCTCGTTCCAGCCGGTCCTGACCGACGTCCGGACCATGTCCCTCACCGGCTGGTACGGCGATCCCGCCGGCGCGACCGAGGATGAGGCGAAGGTTTTCGTTGCGGAACTAGGGACGGAAATCGCGGCGCGGCTGGACGGCGTGCTCAAGGCGCTCGCCACGGTGCAACCGGGGGGGCAACCAGGGGGGTCCTCGTGACCGCCGTGATCCGGGCCGGCCAGGGGCGGACCCTGGACCTGCCCGGGCGGTCGGCGGTGGAGCTCATCTCCGGGGCCGAGGGCGGGTACGGGGTGACGGTCCGGCGGGTGACGATCCCGCCCGAGGACGGGTCCGCGCCGGCCCGCGGCCCGCACCGGCATGACGGGTGCCCGGAGGTCATCCTGGTCGTCTCGGGGGCGGGCGAGTTCACCACGCCGTCCCGGACCTGGCCGGTGGGACCGGGTGACGTGATCGTGGTCTCGCCCGGGGAACCGCACCAGACCCGCAACCCCGGCCCCGGCGACCTGGTCAGCCTGTGCTTCTTCCCGGTCCCCGACCTCGCCGCGGTGACCAGCGAGCCTGCCCGTACGCCCGCCGGCGGGCCGGCCAGCGAGCCCGCAGGTGAGCCGGGCGGCGAGCCCGCCGGTGAGACGGCCAGCGAGACGGGCGGCGTGGCCCGGTGAGCGCCGATGTCCTGTGCCTGCGGCCCGAGGCTGACTTTCAGGAGGTCGGCGTCCAGCCGCCGGGAGACCTGCGGATCCGGTTCGCCGCCGGGCCGGACGCGGTCCCGGACGCGGACCTGGCCACCGCCCGCGCGGTGGTGCTGGCGTCCGTCGGGCCGGCCCTGGACCGGGCCTGGGCGGACCGGGCCGCCCGCGTCGAGCTGGTCCAGTTCACCGGGGCCGGCGTGGACCGCGCCGCCGATGCGTTCACCGGCCGGCCGGGGGTCGCGGTGGCGAACGTGCCCGCGGCCAACGCGCGGGAGGTGGCCGAGTACGTGCTGCTGGCCACCGGCAGCCTGCTGCGGGGCCTGGCCCTCGCGGACCGGGAGATCCGCGCGGGCCGGTACCGGGAGGTGCGCGGGCGGCTGACCCCGGCCGCGGTGCGCAGCCTGCACTCCGCCACCGTGGGCGTGGTCGGGCTGGGCCAGATCGGGCTGGCCACCGCGCGCCTGTTCCGGGCCGTGGGGGCGCAGGTCAGCTACAGCGACCCGGCCCCGCCGGACCCGGCCGCGGCCGCCGCGCTCGGGCTGGGCCGGCTGGACCTTGACGAGTTGCTGGCCGCTAGCGACGTGGTCACGCTGCACGTGCCGCTGGTGGCCGCCACCCGGGGCCTGATCGGCGCGGCGGAACTGCGCCAGATGCGGCCCGGGGCCATCCTGGTCAACGCGTCGCGCGGCGGGGTGGTCGACGAGGCCGCGCTGTCCCGCGCGCTGGAACACGGTCCCCTGGGCGGCGCGGTCGTGGACGTCTACGCGCAGGAACCGCCCCCGCCGCAGTCGCCGCTGCTGGACCTGTCCGCGGCCGCGGCGGACCGGGTGCTGTACACGCCGCACGTGGCGGGCGTGGCCTACGAGGCGGCCCGCCGCCTCTACACCGAGGCCTGGGCGAACGTGCAGCGGGTCCTGCTCGAGGGGCTGCCTCCGGCCAACCAGATCCGCGCAACCTGACTTTGCCTCCCCTCGACCTTTGAGCGCCGCATCGTGTCTGGTCAGACAGCGGTTCACGTGTCAGGGTGGGCAGGAGGCCATCTCCCATGGTCACACGCGGAGGGGCCGATGGGCAGGGACGTTCCAGCAATCACGGTGAGCCAGCAGGACCGCCGCCGGTACCGGGAAAAAGTGCGCCAGTGCCTGGACGTGCTCGCACGGATGCTGCGCGATTCCTGGTTCGAGACCTCGACCCGGCAGGTGGGTCTCGAGGTCGAGGTCAACCTGGTCGACGATTCGGGTACGGCGTCGATGCGCAGCCCGGACGTGCTGGACGCGATCGGGGACCCGTCCTGGGCCCCGGAGCTCGGCCGGTTCAACATCGAGGTGAACATGCCGCCGCGGGCGCTGTGCGGTGACGCCCTGGACCAGATGGAGGCCCAGCTGCTGGCCAGCCTGAAACACGCGGACCAGCGGGCCCGGGACGTGGGCAGCCGGCTCGCCATGGTCGGCATCCTGCCCAGCCTCCAGCAAGCCGACGTGAGCGAGGACGCCATGTCGGAGAATCCGCGGTTCTGGCTGCTGAACGAGCAGATCTGCGCGGCGCGCGGTGAGGACGCGAGGATCGCCATCGAGGGGCCGGAACAGCTGCTGACCCACGTGGACAACATCATGGCCGAGGCGGCCTGCACCAGCGTGCAGTGCCATCTCCAGGTCAGCCCGGAGGCGTTCGGCAGCTACTGGAACGCGGCCCAGGCCATCGCGGGCGTCCAGGTCGCGCTGGCCGCGAACTCGCCGTTCCTGTTCGGCCGGGAGCTGTGGCGGGAGACCCGGATCCCCCTGTTCCAGCAGGCTACCGACACCCGGCCGGAGGAGCTCCAGGTGCAGGGGGTGCGGCCCCGCGTCTGGTTCGGTGAGCGGTGGATTACCTCGGTCTTCGACCTGTTCGAGGAGAACCTCCGCTACTTCCCGGCGCTGCTGCCGCTCTGCGCGGACGAGGATCCGCTGGCCGAGCTGGAGGCGGGGACCGTCCCGGAGCTCGCCGAGCTGACCCTGCACAACGGCACCGTGTACCGCTGGAACCGGCCGGTGTACGCGGTCACGGACGGGCGCCCGCACCTGCGGGTGGAGAACCGGGTGCTGCCGGCCGGCCCGACCGCCGCGGACATCACCGCCAACGCCGCCTTCTACTACGGCCTGGTCCGCGCGCTGGCCGAGGCCGAACGGCCCATCTGGACCCGGATGTCATTCGCCGCGGCCGGGGAGAACCTGATGGAGGCGGCCCGGCACGGCATCGACGCGCACCTGTACTGGCCGGGCCTGGGCGTGGTGCCGGCCACCGAGCTCACGCTGCGGCGGCTGCTGCCCATGGCCCGCGAGGGCCTGGCCCGGTGGGGCGTGGATGCCCGGCACGCCGACCGCTGTCTCGGCATCATCGAGCAGCGCTGCCTGGCCGGCCGCACCGGCGCGACGTGGCAGGCGGAGACCGTGCACCAGCTGGAGGGCCCGGGGCGGCTCGACCGGGGCGCGGCGCTGCGCCGGATGACCCAGCGCTACATCGAGCACATGCACACCAACGAGCCCGTGCACTCCTGGCCGCCCGGGTACTGACTCGGCGGCGGCTGTCGTGATGCGGAATCGGCGCGCGATCATCGTGGCGCTGCTGGGCGCGGCCGGGGCGTGCCTCCTGGTCGTCGCGGCCCTGTTCGTGTTCCGGTCCCGGCCGGCGCCGGTCAGCCCGGCCCCCAAGCCGGTCACCCCGGTATCCCAGCCGCTCGTGTCCCCCTTCACCGGGGAGCCCGTCACCTCACCCGGCCCGGTGCTGGCCGTGAAGATCGACAACATCGTGAACGCGCGGCCGCAGACGGGGCTCAGCCGCGCTGACATCGTCTACGTGCTGCCGGTGGAAGGCGGCCTGAGCCGGCTCTGTGCCGTGTTCTCCTCGCACTTCCCGCCGGTCATCGGCCCGGTCCGGAGCGCGCGCGACGACGACCTCCAGCTGCTTCGCCAGTTCGGCCGGCTGGCGTTCGCCTACTCGGGCGCGCAGCCGCAGCTGCTGCCGGTGGTGGAGCGGGCCCGCATCGCGGACCTCTATGCCGGACGGGCCGGCGGCTACTACCGGGACGCCCGCCGGGCCGCTCCGTACAACCTGTACGCCCGCACCAGGCAGCTGCTCGCCGAAGCCCACGGCGCCAGCGCCGCCCGGGACATCGGCTTCCGCTTCGGCCCGGCGCCGGCCGGCGGCACGATCACCGCCGCGCAGCCGGTGTCCTACCCGGCCGCCTCGTTCAGCTTCCGCTGGTCGAAGCAGGCGGGCCGGTGGCTGGTCTGGATGGACGGGGCCCCGGCGACGGACGGGCCGGCGGTAGGAGGCCCGGCGGGCAGTGGAGTCACCGACGGCGGCCAGCTGGGCGCGGCCACCGTGGTGATCCAGCACACCCGGGTCGGCTCACGCTTCCGGGAATGGGGCGGCCCGGCCCCGTACGCGTACAGCACCGGGTCCGGGCGGGCGGTGGTGCTCCGCGACGGGAAGGCGTGGCAGGTGCACTGGTCACGCCCGCACGGCGCGGACGGCACCACGTTCACCACCGGGTCCGGGCGGCGGATGACGTTCGCCCGCGGGCCGGTGTGGGTCGTGCTGGCCTACGGCTGATCGGTCCTGGATCAGGTCTGCAGCGGCACCATCTCGCGGACGAAGTCCGCGGTGAACTGGTCCGGGTCGACCGGGGTCCAGCCGGGCCGGATGACGAACTTGGTCAGCCCGGCCGCCACGTACTCCTCCACCATGGCCCGGGCGCCCGCCCAGCCGGAGGCGACCAGCGTCGCCGGCTCGCGGTCCGGCCGGCGGCGCCGCGCGGCCTCGAACAGCGCGGGCCGGGACGCGTCGTCCGCCACGGCCAGGCTGATCCCGTAGTGGTCCGGCTCGATCTCGCGGCCCGCCTCGGCGGCGGCGGCCTCGATGGCCTGCCGTCCCGCGCCCGCCTCGCCCGGGGTCAGGAAGCTGGCCAGCCACCCGTCACCGAGCTGCCCGACGCGCCGCAGCGCCCCGGGGGCGCTGCCGCCGAGCCAGATGTCCAGCGGGCTGGGTGGCAGCGGGCCGGCCGTGGCGGACTCGACCGAGAAGAACTCGCCCGCAAACGTCACGCTCTCCTGGGTGAGCAGCAGCCGGATCAGCGTGAGGGACTCGTCGAAGACCGCGGCCCGGCGGCCGGGCGGCACCGGGAACGCCGCCTGTTCTGCGGGCCGGGCCGGTTTCAGGCCGAACACGGGCAGCACCCGCCGGGGGGCCAGCCCGGCCAGCGTGGCGAGCTGCTTGGCCACCAGGACCGGGTGGCGCCCGGGCAATACGGCTACCCCGGTGCCCACCTTCAGGTGGGACGTCCGGGCCAGCGCGTGCGCCATGCCGATGAACGGGTCAACCAGTGATCCGTAGACCATCTCCGGCAGCCACAGGGAATCGATCCCGGCCTTCTCCAGGGCGTCCACCGCCACGCCGAACTGGCCGGGAACACCCGCCTCACCCAGCGAGACGCCGATCCTGACCTTCATGGGGTTATCCGCCATGCTGCTATCCGATCACACGGCGCCGGACCCGCTTCTGTGCTGGTGCCGATGGAGGATGCCCAGTCCAGCAGTGCCCGCCCCGGCCGCCGCCGTTCAAGCCCGCCCGCCAGCGCCGAAAGGCCAGCACGTTGCTGAATTGAACCGCACCTCAAATCACGGCGGCGCCTGCGGCGCCGCTGGCCCGGCACCAGCGTCGGCCTCTGGGCCACACTCGCTGGCGCGAAGATCAGCATGACTCACACGTCGCGCAGTCCGGTACTGTTCCCGGCCGTCTTCCTCGACGCCCGATTATCCAGCTCGCGCCCGCCACGTCAAGGGCGCACCTGCAGCACGTCGCTGCGCGATCAGCATTCAAGCTGACAGTAAAGAAGACTTGGATGCTTCCGGCCGGGACCTCGGGCTCCAGGATGGACCGGCACAAACCCTCAAGACCTTCTTATGGCTGAGGTAGGTAGCCGGTTCACCCCAGCACCGTCGGCCCAGGCAAGAGCCGAGCAGACCAAGCCCTCCAGGTCTAGGTCGTTCGTCCGGTAGGGGCTCTGGCGCAAACAACGTGAGGGTAACGTTTCGATCTTGAAACGCCCGGCTGGCGGTGCAGGTCAGAACCAGCTCAGGTGCTTCCCAGCAGAGGCGGCAGTACGGGGCGCGGCTGGTCGCGGTCACCAGGGAGGGGCCTGGCCTGCTGCGCATCCCGGGTGCTGGCGGAGACCGCCTCCTCCAGCTGGGCCAGCCAGGCCAGGTGACCTTGCACCGCCTGGCGGCCTTCCGCGGTGAGCCGGAACCAGGTGCGCGGCCGCCGGCCGACCGCGCCCTTGCGGACTTCCACGTACCCGGCGTCTTCGAGCACGCGGGACTGTTTCGACAGCACCGAGTCGCTGATCCCGGCCGCGTCACGCAGCGCGGCGAACTCGACCCAGTCCGCGCCGGCCGCCAGCAGCCCGCAGATCGACAACCGGGTGATCGGGTGAATGAACGGGTCCGGCTTGGCGGTCACGCCGCCAGTCACGCCGCCCCTCCGCCGTCTCGCAGGTCCTGGCGGATCCCCCGCAGAGCGGCCTGCTGGAGGGCCACCTCCGCCGCGACCGCGAGGGCCGCGACTACGATCGCGGCCGCAAGCAGGCCGTGGCGGATCAGGGAGGCCTCGGTCACGATGGCGGCGAGGCTCACCACCATCATCGCGATCCTTGCGGGACGGCCCGGGCGATAGTAGAAGAGGCCGTCTCGCAGCACGCGGAGGGGCCGGGGGCCCACCTTTATCCCGGTGGCCCGGTCCAGGCCCCACTGCAGCAAGCAGGCCACCGCCAATGTGGCGACCAGGATGGCCCAGTAGTCACCCTGGGGAAGGTACCGCGAGCTGAAGGGGCTCGCGAAGACCAGTGCATACAGGATGGCGACACCGGTCAGGTACCACCACGGCGGCCGCATCCGGTCCGCCAGCCGGCTCCGCTGCGCCCGCAGCTGCTCCAGCGCTGCCGGGTCTCTTGCCACATCGCGCATTGAGGCTCCCACTGTCATGTACTTTCCATTGAGAAAGTACATGACAGGCCCGCGCGCGGCAAGCCGTGCCCGGCCGGTGGCCGCGCGAGCCGGCCGTGACGCGGCGGTGGAATCCATCTGTGCTGCCTGTGGCGTGGAGCCGGAGTCACGCCGCAGGTCTGCGCGATCTGCGCTGACGAGCGGCAGTACGTTCCGGCACCGTGACAGTAACGGGCCGGGGCGCGCAGATCCGGTGCCCTAGCGCGCGACCGGCCTCCGGCACAGAACGGTCTCGCCGGTACGGCCAGCCGGGCGTTTCAAGATCGGAACGTTACCCTCACGTTGTTTGCGCCCGAGCCCGGCAGGGCGCTCCAGCTGGACCTGGAGGGCGTGGCCCGCTCCCCTGGGGGGTGGCCGACGGTGACGGGGTGAACCGACAGGGCCGGAACGTGCGCGTCAGCGCGTCCGCCGGTGGCGCGTCACTGTCGTTCGGCAGCCCGGATCCACACCGACATGTGGGCCGGTTCGAGAGCCTTCTTGACGACGGCGGCCAGGTCGTCGCGAACAGAGTCCAGGTCGACCGCGTCTTTCAGCCGGGCTGCGAACGCCGTCACGGTCTGGTCGGCGTCATACCGTGCCCGGTTGAACCGGCGGTCTACCGTCCGCTGCACCCGGTGCCGCAGCGGGTTAAACAGCGCCGCAGCGGCCAGCGTGGACACGGCCACCGCTACCGAACTGTGGAATCTCAGCACCTGGGTGGCCAGCAGCACCAGCCCGGCGTATACCCCCACCAGCACCCCGGTCACGATCGCATACGCCAGGGTCCGGCTGATGATCCGGTCGATCTCATACAGGCGGTACTTCAAAATCCCCACGCCGATGCCCACCGGCAGCGCGGCCAGCCCGATCCCGAGAATCTCTCCTACGACGCTGGTCGAGCTGGTCCCCAACGACACGGTGATCACGGCCAGGGTAACCGCGGCGCCGGTGGCCAGCCACTTCAGCTGCTGGCGCCGCTGGCCCGTGGCGCGCCGCCAGCTAAGAACCTGGTGGGCCACGAACGACAGCACGATCACCAGGATCAAGCCCAGGACCAGCACCCCCGCCGCGGCGAGGGGCCCGCCGTGCGGCGGCCCGGTGCTGATCAGGTTGCCGGCGGCGTCGATGCGGACGTCATGACGGGCCACGGCGGTGACCGCCGGTGCAAAGACAGCCGCCGACGCCAGCGCTCCGGCCACCGCATAGGCCCGCAGTACCCACCGCCAGCGCGGCGCCGCCAGCCTGCCGTCCGGGAACAGCAAGATCACCACCGGGAACAACAGCAGCGCCGGTGCCCACAACGCCGTGAGCAGCACGGCGACCGGGGCCAGCGGGAGGCCATGGTGGCCGAACCGGTAGTACAAGGCGGCATACCCGCCGGCAACGCCGCTCAGCAGGAATACCACGATGAAGGTGATCAGGATCCAGCCGATCGGATTGCCCGGCTGGCGGCGGGCCACGACGAAGCCCACCGCCGCGTAGACCACCGCGACGGGGACAATCGGCCCCGAGCCCAGGACCGACAGCTGACCGATCAGGGCACTCAGCACCAGCGCGCCGGCCAGCAGCATCAGCACCAGGACGGCCAGGACCATCGCCGTCCCCGGAGACGCCAGCCGGAAGCGGGCCGCGGCCGGTTCCGGCCCGCCTGCCGCCGGTACTCTCACCATGAGAGGCAACGCTACGCCCGCTGCGTTCCGGGAACGTTACGGCCTTGCC
>JAOPYP010000257.1 GCA_025964635.1 Actinomycetes bacterium
CGGGATCCAGGCCGGCCAGCTCGTCGGCGGCCGCCGCGGCCCTCAGCGCGGCCAGGGCCGTGACCCAGCCGGTCACCTGCTCGTCGAGGACCGCCTGGTCCGCCGAGGCGAGCAGCGCCGAGCTGGCCAGGTCCGCCGAGGCGAAGTCACGGGCCGCTGCCTCGCGCTCGGCGCGCTCACCGGCCCTCCGCTCGTCGGCCAGCGCGGCCGCGAGCTGGTCCAGCGCGGCGGCCAGGGAACGGTTGGTCTCCGCCGCGCCGCCCAGGGCCGCCTGCCGCTGCGCCACCGACGGGTGCCCCTGGGCGGCGCCGGCCAGCTCGTCCTGCAGCTGGCTCAGCTCCGCGCCGGCCGCGGCGGCCCGGGCCTCGGCCGTGGCCTGCGCGGCGGCGGCGTCCTGCAGTTCCTCCGCGACTCGCTGCTGCTGCGCGCGGCAGTCCGCGAGCCCCGCCTCGAGGCGGCTGACGTCTGCCGCGGCCTGTTCCGCCCGGGCCACCAGATCATCGACGGCGGCGGCCTCGGCGGCCAGGCCGTCCACGGTGCCGCCGTCCGCCACCGCGGCGCGGGCCGCCACCGCGGCGGCCAGCTCGTCGCGTTCGCGGGTGAGCTGGGCGCGCGCGGCTTCCGCCGCATCCCGCCGCGCCGTGGCCGTGGCCAGGTCCTCCTCGGACACGAGGCCGCCGGCCGCCTGGGCGGGCGCGGGGTGGGCGGTGGAGCCGCAGACCGGGCACGCGGCCCCGTCGGCGAGCTGCGCGGCCAGTTCCGCGGCCATGCCCTCCAGCCGCACCGCCAGCAGCTGCAGGTGGGCCTCGGTCAGCGCCTGGTGCGTGTCGACGGCGTCGAGCAGGGCCGCGTTCTTGTCCGCGAGCAGCGGCTCCAGGCCGGCGAGGTCCGCGGCGGCGGCCGCGCGCCGCCCCAGTGCGGCCTGTTGCTCGCGGGCGGCCCCAAGGCCAGTGGCCAGGAGCCGGGCCGCGGCCAGGTGCTCCTCTACCGCGGCGATCTGCCCGGGCAGGTCCGCACGGGCCGCTTCCAGGGCGCGGACCACGCTGGACGCGCTCGCGACCGCCTGCTGCGCCGTCCTCAGCGTGGTGACCCGGCCGGGCAGGCCGGCTTCGGCGTCGGCGAGATGCTGCAGGGAGGCCGCGTCCCGCTCGGCCGCCTCGGCCCGGACGAAGGCCTGCGCGGCGCCACCGCCCGCGAGCATGGTGTCGTCCGGGTCGGGGACCAGCCGGAGCAGGCTCGCCCGGGCCTCGCGGACTGCCTCCTGGGCCTCGTTCCGCGCGCCGAGCAGCGGCCGCACCGGTTCAGCGCGCCGGGCCGCGGCCAGCCGCGCGGCCCGCTGGTCGTGCCCGGGCCGGGACGCCTCGTGCTCATGCAGCCGCCGCAGCGCCTCGGTCAGGCGGGTCATGAGGCGGGCCTGCTGCTGCTCCCGCTCGCAGGCGGCCAGCCGGGCGGCGGTGTCGGCCGCCGCCACCTCGAGTCCCGCCGCACTGACCCCCAGGCCCTCCGCGAGGTCCGCGGATACCTGCTTCAGGCGGGTCGCGCGGTCCGGGCCGGGCAACTCGAGCAGGTCGGCGCGGGCCGTGGCGTCCAGGCCCGCGGCCTCTGCCGCGGCGGAGGTGGCCGCGTTGATCGCGGCCTCGGCTTCCTGGCGCTGCCGGACCGCGGCCGCGCGGCGCCGGTCCAGCTCCGCCGTGACGCGGTCGTACAGCTGCGTGCCGAACAGCCTGCTGAGCAGCACCCGCCGGTCGTCGTCCGCGGCCTGCAGGAACTTCGCGAACTGGCCCTGCGGCAGCAGCATGACCTGGGTGAACTGCGCCCGGTTAAGGCCGACGAGCTCGGTGACCAGATCCCCGGCCTCGGCCTTGTTGGCGGACAGGCTGACCCAGCCGCCGCCCTCGTGGCGCTGCAGGTGCACGTGGGCCGGCTCGGTGGTGAAGCCGTCCCCGCGCCGCTTGGGCCGCCGGTGCTCAGGCACCCGGGTCACCCGGTGGCGGACGCCGCGCACCGAGAACTCCAGGCTGGCCGACGGCTCGGCGTCCGGCGCGGCGAAATGCGAGCGCAGCCGGTCCTCGGCGGACTCGTCCCCGGCCAGCCCGCCGTACAGGGCGAAGGTGATGGCGTCCAGGATCGTGGTCTTGCCCGACCCGGTCGGTCCTTCCAGCAGGAACAGGCCGCTGCTGGACAGCCGGCTGAAGTCGATCCGCTGCGCCCGGGCGTACGGGCCGAACGCGGCCAGTTCCAGGCTATGCAGCCGCATCAGGCGGCCGACTCGGCGTGCTGCGCCGCTTCGACGGCCGCGCGGAGCACCGCGCGGTGCGTGTCGTCGGCCGGCCCGCCGCTGGTGAACTCCACGAACATGCCACAGATCTCGACCGGGTCGGTCGCCGAGGCCAGCCGCTCCAGGTCGGCGTCGGAGCTGGTCAGCTGGCCCTCCGGCGCGAAGTCCAGGACCAGCGTGTGCGGCCACTTCTCGCGCAGCCGTTCCATCGGGGCGGCCGGCCGCACCGTGTCGGTCAGCACCACCTTGACCCAGGCGCCGGCCAGGCCGGCGAGTTCCGCGTCGGCGCCGTGCTGGTCAGCACGGGCCAGAAGGCTGTCCAGCGTGCCGCGGACCTCGCGCAGCGGCCGGGGCACGGGCGTGTGCAGCGCGGTCGTGCGCACCTGGCCCGCTGCGTCGATCTCGGCCAGCGTGACTGACTTGCGGTGGTCCTTCTCGGAGAACGAGAACGCCAGCGGCGAGCCCGAGTACCGGATCACAGTGCTCTTTGTCACGGAGTCCCCCGTCAGGGGGCCCGGGCCAGGGCCTGGCGGCGGCCCGGCCCGCTGCGCGCCGTGCAGGTGGCCGAGGGCCACGTAACTGAACCCGGCGAACACCGCGGCCGGCACGTCGGCGACGCCGCCGACCCGGATGTCGCGCTCGGACTCGGCGGGCTGCCCGCCGGTGACGAAGGCGTGCGCGGCGACCACGGTGCGGCCGATGCCCCGGGCGGCGGCGTCCGCCCTGATCAGCCGGGCCGCCTCGGCCAGGACCGCCTCGTGCGTCCGGGACTGGACCCCGAGGTCGGCCATGACCGCGTCGGGCAGCAGGTAGGGGACGCCGTAGACGGCCACCGGCCCGTGCTCGTCCGCCAGCAGCACGGGCCGGGCCAGGTCCGCCACCGAGGTGCGCAGGTGGATCCCGGCCGCCTCGCTGAGCCCGGCGCCGAACCCGAGCCGGACGGCGGAGTCATGATTGCCGCTGGTCAGGATCACCGGGATGCGGGCCTGCGCGAAGCGGAGCAAGGTTGCGTCGAGCAGCCGGACCGCGTCCAGCGACGGCACCGCGCGGTCGTAGATGTCCCCGGCCACCACCACGGCACCGGCCTGCTGGCGGACTGCCTCGTCGAGCAGCCAGCGCAGGAAGCCGGCCTGATGGGGCAGCAGGTTCTCGCTGTGCAGCGTGCGCCCCAGGTGCCAGTCCGAGGTGTGGATCAGTCGCATCGCACCGCCGTGGACTCTCCGTGCTAATGGCCTGTGCTGAATGGCTGTGCTGAATGGCTGTGCTGGACGCGCCGGCCGGGCCGGCGGATCGGTGGGATCGTGACGCTCGCCATGATGCCGGACCGTGGCAGCATCGTCGGTGATCCCGGTCCCGTCCGCGTGTCGCCGTCACTCCGCCCGATGTGGCCCGTCCCGCCCGGCGGCCGCAGGCAGGTCACATCACGCGCGCAGCCTGAGCAGGTGGCGTTCGGGCTGCCCGCCGCAGACCCCGATGGCCGGCGTGATCCGGCCGGGCGGACCGGGCGGCCGGCTGACTCGCCGCTCCCGGTCACCCGGCTGGGCGCTAGAGCTGGCCCACGTCGGTGACCCGCAGCACCGCCTGGCCAGCCTCCTCGGAAGCGGCCAGGTCCACTTGCGCGGAGATGCCCCAGTCGTGGTCCCCGGCCGGGTCGTCGAAGATCTGCCGCAGCGTCCACGCCTGCGGTCCCTCGTCGATGATGAGCAGGGCGGGCCCGCGCGCGTCCGGCCCGGTGCCGATCTCGTCGTGCACGTCAAAGTACGGCTCGACCGCCGCCTCCCACGCCCCGGCGTCCCAGCCGTCCTCCGCGTCCAGCGCGCCGAGCTCGTCGTAGTGGCCGAGCGCGGCCAGCTCGACCCGGCGGAACAGCGCGTTGCGGACCAGGACCCGGAACGCGCGGACGTTGTGGGTGACGGCGGGCGGCCCTGCCTCCGTCTGGCTGACCAGCACGCCGGAGGGGTCCCGGAGCTGCTCCCACTCGTCGAGCAGGCTGGAGTCGACCTGGCGGACCAGCTCACCGAGCCACTCGATGAGGTCGGTGAGCTCCTCGGTCTTGGCCTCGTCGGGGACCGTGTTCCGGAGCGCCTTGTACGCGTCGGCCAGGTACCGCAGCACCAGGCCCTCCGAGCGTGACAGGCCGTAGAACCCGACATATTCCACGAAGGTCATGGCCCGCTCGTACATGTCGCGCACGACCGACTTGGGGGCCAGGGCGTAGTCGGCGACCCACGGGTGGCCCCGGCGGTACATGTCGTACGCGGCCTCGAGCAGATCGGCCAGCGGCTTCGGGTGGGTGACCGAGTCCAGCAGGTCCATCCGGGTGTCGTAGTCGATCCCATCGGCCTTCATCTGGGCGACGGCCTCACCGCGCGCCTTGAAGAGCTGGGCGGACAGCACCGTCCGCGGGTTGTCCAGGGTCGCCTCGATGGCCGACACCACATCCAGCGGGTACGACGGCGACTCGCGGTCCAGGAGTTCGATCGAGGCCAGGGCCAGCGGGGACAGCGGCTGGTTCAGCGCGAAATCGAACTGCAGGTCCACGGTGAGCCGGACCTGGCGGCCCTCGGTGTCCGGCTCATCCAGCCGTTCCACCACTCCCCCGGCCAGCAGCGCCCGGTAGATCGCGATGGCCTGGTGGATGTGCCGGCGCTGGGCGGCCCGGTCCTCGTGGTTGTCGGTCAGCAGGTGGCGCAGGGCGGTGAACGCGTCGCCTGGCCGGCTGATCACGTTCAGCAGCATGGCGTGGGTGACCTTGAAGCTGGACGTGAGCGGCTCGGGGTCGGCGGCGACCAGCCGCTCGAAGGTGGGCTGGCCCCAGGCGATGAATCCCTCCGGCGGCTTCTTGCGGACCACCTTGCGCCGCTTCTTCGGGTCGTCGCCCGCCTTGGCCAGCAGGCGCTCGTTCTCCACCACGTGCTCGGGGGCCTGCACGACCACCCGGCCGGTGGTGTCAAACCCGGCCCGGCCGGCCCGGCCGGCGATCTGGTGGAACTCGCGGGCCTGGAGCAGCCGCGTCTTCGACCCGTCGTACTTGGACATGGCGGTGAACAGGACCGTGCGGATCGGCACGTTGATCCCCACGCCCAGGGTGTCGGTACCGCAGATGACCTTCAGCAGCCCGGCCTGGGCCAGCGTCTCCACCAGCCGGCGGTACTTGGGCAGCATTCCGGCGTGATGGACCCCGATTCCGTGCCGGACCAGCCGGGACAGGGTCTTGCCGAACCCGGCGGTGAACCGGAAGCCGCCGATCAGCGCGGCGATCTCGTCTTTCTCCGCGCGGGAGCAGACGTTGACGCTCATCAGCGCCTGGGCCTGCTCCAGCGCCGCCGCCTGGGTGAAGTGGACGACGTAGATGGGGGCCTGGTGGGTGCTGAGCAGCTCCTCCAGGGTCTCGTGCAGCGGGGTGATGACGTAGGAGTACGTCAGCGGCACCGGGCGCTCGGCCGACTGCACGACGGCGGTCGGCCGCCCGGTGCGCCGGGTCAGGTCGGACTCGAACCGGGTGACGTCGCCCAGGGTCGCCGACATCAGCACGAACTGGACCCGCGGCAGCTCGATGATCGGCACCTGCCAGGCCCAGCCGCGGTCCGGGTCGGCGTAGAAGTGGAACTCATCCATCACAACCTGCCCGACATCCGCGCCGGCGCCATCCCGCAGCGCGATGCTGGCCAGCACCTCGGCGGTGCAGCAGATGATCGGCGCGGTCGCGTTGACGCTGGCGTCGCCGGTCATCATGCCGACGTTGGCCGGGCCGAAGGCGGCGCAGAGCGCGAAGAACTTCTCCGACACCAGGGCCTTGATCGGCGCGGTGTAGAAGGACCGGCGCCCGCCGGCCAGCGCCGCGAAGTGCGCCCCGGTGGCGACCAGGCTCTTGCCGGAGCCGGTCGGGGTGGACAGGATCACGTTGGCCCCGGACACCACCTCGATGAGGGCTTCTTCCTGGTGCGGGTAGAGGGCCAGGCCCTGCTCCTTGGCCCAGCCGGCGAACGCGTCGAAGAGCGCGTCGGGCGCAGCGTCAGCCGGGAGAAGGTCGGTGAGGGTCACAAGTATTAAATGCCGGCGCCCGGCTTAATGTTCCCGGCCGCCGCTCTCAGCCGGGATGCTGGCCGAGGAGCCGCCGCAAGGCCCGCGCATCACGTACGGCATTCGCATGGCCGTCGTTGTTGAAGTAGGCGAAAACGTCGCGCCCGGCCGCGTCCCATTCCCGGATACGGGCCGCCCACCAGGACAGATCGGCCTGGCTGTAGGAACCCGCATAAAGATGATGGTGATCAGGGCCGTGCAGCCGCACGTAGGTGAAATCGGTGGTGGCCCGCAGAACACACGGCAGGCCCGCGCCGCTCATCACGCAATAGGCGGCCCGGTGCGCCTCGAGCAGGGCGAAGACCTCCTCGCAATGCCAGCTGGAATGGCGGAACTCGACGGCGACCCGCATCCATTCCGGGACCAGCCGCAGGAAATAGGCCAGCCTCGCGTCATCGCGCGGCTGGGCCGGGCCGAGCTGGGCCAGCAGCACGGCCCGTTTACCGCCCAGCTCGTGCCAGCCCGCGCCGATGCGCTGCAGCCAGGTTTCCGGGCCGTACAGTTTCCGCCCGTGGGTCAGGCCCCGCGGCGCCTTGACCGACAGGCAGAACCCCTCGGGCAATTTCTGCCGCCAATGGCGGAACGTCTCCGGCCGGGGCCAGCGGTAGAAGCTGCTGTTCAGCTCGGCGGTCTCGAACGCGGCCGCGTAGCGGCCCAGCCGGTCCCGCGCGGGCAGCCCGGGCGGGTAGAGCTCTGGCTCCCAGTGGGCGTAACTCCACCCCGAGGTTCCGATCCTGATGGCCACCCGGGCTTACGCTCGCGGTGTTTCCCCCTCGGGAGACTGGGCGTCCGCTGGCCGGGGGCCGGGCTGGCCAGCGTGGTTTTCGTTGCGGCGGTCTTCGTTGCCCGGCAGGCTCGCGTCCACCAGCGCGGTAGAGCCCGCCGGCCGGGTGGTCGTGTCCTCGGTCCGCTCCCGCAGCCGGTCCAGGCTCTCGGTGTCACCGAGCGGGATCGTGGCCTCCAGGCGGCTGCTCGCCTGGACC
>JAOPYP010000258.1 GCA_025964635.1 Actinomycetes bacterium
GTCACGGTGCAGGGTCCCCCGGGGACCGGTAAGTCGCACACGATCGCCAACATCATCAGCCACTACGTGGCTTACGGGAAACGGGTGCTGGTCGTCGCGGAGAAGGAACAGGCGCTGCGCGCCCTGAACGGGAAGATCCCGGCCGGCATCAAGGACCTGACCGTGTCGGTGCTCGGCGCGGATGCCGACAGCCGGCGCCAGCTGGAATCGGCGATCGGGCAGATCCAGACCCGGGTGACCGCGATCGACACGACCCTCGCTGACGAGCGCATCTGGCAGCTCACCTCCGACCTGGACGCGGTCAATCGCGACATCGCCCTGACCACGCGGGCCCTGCTGGCGACCCGTGAGGCGGAGGTCGAGCGGCTGCCCGGGCGGTGGATAGCCGGCGAGCACCCGACCCGGGCCGAGGCGGCCCGGTGGGTGGCCGCACAGGCGTCCGCGCTTGGCTACATCGACGACGTCATCGTCGTCGCCACCCCTGCTCCGGTGAGCGGTGGAGACCTGGCGGAGTTCGCCGGGCTGATCCGCCAGGTCGGCGTGAGCCGGGCGGACGCCTGCGCCCGTGACCTGCCCGAGCTCACGGCGATTCCGCCCTCGTCTGACGTGGCGGAGCGGTTTTCCCGGCTGGCCGACCTGGAGGCCTCGGTCCGCTCCCTCGGCGACGATGTGCGGGACTGGAACCGGGCCGTCGCCTGCGGCCACGAGGGGTTGCGGGCCCTCGCCGGCCGGTGCACCGCGGAAATGGAGTGGCTGGCCAAGAGCGCGGGTACCTGGCTCGGCCACGTCCGCGACCAGGCCGACGATCCGCTGCTGGCCCACGACTGGGGCTCCTTCGGCGCCCAGCTGGCCCGGGACCGCCAGGAAGCGCTTCGGCTGCGCGCGGTGCTCACCGCACACAGCGTGGTCATCCCGGACGTTCCCGATCCCGCCTTCACCGACGGCCTCCGGCAGGCCCGGGACCGGCTGGGGCAATCCAGCCGGCTGGGCATGTTCGCCGGGCCGGCCAAGCGGGCGGTGCAGATGTGCGAGGTCGACGGCCGGCCACCGGCCACCGCCCACGACATCGACCTGTGCCTCCAGGCGGTAGCGCTTCAGTCCCTGCGGCAGCGGATGCTGACCAGCTGGCGCAATCAGCTCGCCCGCGTGGGCGGCGCGGAACTGGGCACCCCGGTTCCCGAGGACGTCCTGGGCCGCCTCCTCAACGACCTGGGCCGGGCGCTGAGCTGGCCACAGACGTGGGCGCAGCTGCGCGGTGACCTGGCCGCGGCCGGGATCGGCAGCCCGGCCGCCGCGGACCCGGCCTCGCTCGGACACCTGGCTGACGTCGGCACCCGGGCCGGTGACCAGATCCGCCTGCAGGAGCTCTCCCGGTCCGTCCGCGTCCTCCACGAGGTGCTCCGCGCCGGCGCCCAGGCTCCAGCCGCCTCACCGTTGTGGGATCTGCTCGCCGACGCTCTCAGCCGTCAGGATGTGGGGCAATGGCACCGCCTCCGGGAAGAGCTCAGGGACCTGCACGAGATCGCCCCGGCGGCCCGGAGGCTGAGGGAGCTGAAGACCCGCCTGTCCTCGTGCGCCCCTATCTGGACCGCCCGCATCCTGGCCGATCCGGCCGCGGCCGGGGATCCGGTCGCTTTCGGCGCCGCCTGGCAGTGGCGTCAGCTCGACTCGTGGATCAGCGAAGCCCTGGCCGGGCCGACGCCTGCCCAGCTGCAGGCCCGCCTGGAGGAGCTCTCCCGGGAACGCCGGCGGGTGGTCGCGGACCTCGTCGCCGAGCGTGCGTGGCGCCGCCTGGCCGACAACCTGGGGGACCGGCAGCGGCAGGCGCTCAACAGCTACGTGCGGGCCGTGACCAGGTTCGGGCGTACCGGGGGCAAGTTCGCCCAGCGCTGGCTGACGGAGATCCGCACCGCGCTCGATGAATCGAAGGACGCGGTCCCGGTCTGGATCATGCCGACGGCGCGGGCCCTCACCAGCTTCCGCCCGGAGGCCGATCCGCCCTTCGACGTGCTCATCGTGGACGAGGCGTCGCAGATCGGGCTGACCGCGCTCCCGTTGCTGGCCCTGGCCCGGAAGACCATCGTGGTCGGCGACGACAAGCAGACCAGCCCGGAGAATGTCGGCCTCGACCGGCAGCAGGTGTTCGACCTGCTGGACGAGCACCTGGCCAGGGTCCCCAAGTACCGCACCCTGTTCGACCCGGACAACAGCCTTTACGACATCGCCTTCCAGAAGTTCCCCGGCGTCGTCATGCTCACGGAGCATTTCCGCTGCCTGCCCCAGATCATTGGCTTCTCCAACGCGCATGCCTACAGCGGCCGGATCATCCCCCTGCGTGATCAGGCACCGCGGCCCGGCTGGTCCGCCCTGGGAGCGGTCCGGGTGCTGGACGGGTACCGGGACGGGATGGTCAACGAGCCGGAAGCAGATGCGGTCGTCGACCTGGCCGCGGAGATCTGCGCTGATCCCGAGTATGACGGGATGCATATGGGGGTCATCTCCCTGCTGGGATCGACTCAGTCCAAGCTCATCTGGGAGAAGTTGTATGACCGCCTGGGCCCGGAGGTGATGCGGCAGCGCAACCTGCGCAGTGGCGAGCCGGCGAACTTCCAGGGCGACGAGCGGGACCTGATCATCATCTCGACCGTGGTCGCGGTGGACCCGGCCCTCCCGGCCGCCCGTATCTCCCCGATGACGGGGAACGCGGCCATCCGGCGCATCAACGTGGCCGCGTCCCGCGCCCGCCAGCAGATGTGGGTCGTCTACTCCGTCGAGCCGGACCGTTTTCCCGCTGACGACCTGCGGGGCGCGCTGATCCGTCACTGCCGCGACGCTGGCGCCGTCACCGCACCACCCGCTGACCTTATGGACGCTTGCGAGTCACAGTTCGAGCGGGACGTGCTGGAGAAGATCGTGGCCCGGGGCTACCGGAAGGTATCCGTCCAGCACAACGTCGGCCGCTACCGCATCGATATCGTCGTCGAGGGCCCGCACGCCCGTCTCGCGGTCGAGTGTGACGGAGACCGCTGGCCCGGCCCCGACGTGTGGCGCAAGGACCGGGCCCGGCAGCAGGTCCTCGAGCGGGCGCACTGGACGTTCGAGCGGGTCCGCGGCTCGGCCTTCTACCGCGACCCGGACACGGCGCTGCTCCCGCTGTGGGAACGGCTTTCCGGCCTGGGCGTCCCTACCGGGGACTGGTGGTCGGACCGGGTGCCGCAGCCCACCGTCCGCGAGGTCTCCGGTCCCGGGACGGACGGGACCGCCGGGACGGGCGGGACCGCCGGGACGGGCGGGACCGCCGGGACGGCCGTGCGCACCTCGGTCACGTAGGCGTCGATCGTCGTCTGCCTGGCCGCCCGGGCGATCGACACCCGGTGATGGCCGTCCTCCACGAAGTGGCAGCCGCCCACCCGGTACACCTCGACGGGCGGAAGGGACTCGCCGCGCCGCTGTATCAGGGCCAGATGCACCCAGCGGGACCGCAGCCGGTTGGACGCCGGCCGGAACCGGCGGTCGAAATCCCGCCGCGCGTCGAGCGTGCCGACGATCGTGTCCAGCCGTATCGTCTGCAGGCCGAGACGGCGCTCGCCGCGCCGGCCGAGCGCGCTCACGACCTGCTCCAGGGAGAGCAACTGGCGGCGGCCCGGCTCGCCGCGCAGCCAGGACCCCACCCGGCCCGCGACCTCGCGCCGCCTGGCCCGGAGGAAGTCGTTCTCGGCGTCAGCCTGGGGGAACCCGGTGTCAGTGAGCATCGCTGCGGCCCGGCAGGATTCCGTCGAGGACGGTGTCGACGACATCGCGGACGAACCGGTCGTTGAGCGGCGCGTGGCCGTGCAGCAGCCGGTGGTAGATGGGCCCGTAGAGCAGGTCCAGGGCGACCTCGACCTTCGTGCCCGGGGGAACCTCGCCGCGCTCGATGGCGCGGCGGAAGATCTCCCGGCCCTGGTCCCGCCGCGGCTCCACGAACCGCTGGCGGTACTCGGCCGCGAAGACCGGGTCGGTCTGCGACTCGGTGAGCAGCGCCGCGACCACCCGGCCGTACGGGCGGCTGCCCGCCAGCCGGACCCAGGGCCGCAGCAGCGAGAGCAGGTCACCGCGCAGCGAGCCGGTGTCCCGCGGGTATGGGACGGCCGCTGCCCACTCGGTGTAGAGCGCGTCCAGGGCCAGCGTTTCCTTGGTCGGCCACCAGCGGTAGATGGTGGCCTTGCTGACCCCGGCCCGCTCGGCGACCGCGTCCATGCTGACCGCCGACAAGCCGCGGGCCAGCAGGAGTTCCGCGGCGGCTTCGAGGATCGCCTTGCGGGCCCGCTCACTGCGCGGCCGGCCGCGCTGCGGGACCTGGGCGGTGATGTCACTGCTCATGCGGCGTCTTTCACGGCGGGCCGTCCTGACCCGGTTCCGATCTGCCCCAGGACCTCGAAGAACGAGGCGATGTCCCGGTGCCCGTAGCCCAGCTCCGCCGCCGTGCTCAGCATGCTGTCGGCGACCGAGGCGGACGGGAGCGGGACCCCGGACTCACGGGCGGCCTCGAGCGCGAGGCGGATGTCCTTGTGCATGAGCTCCACATCGAACCACGCCTGCTCGGGCAGGTCGAGAACGAGCGGGGCCCGCGTCGTGAGCATCGGCGACCCGATCGCGCTGCCGGTCATCGCCTGCACGGCCAGCTGGGGGTCGATGCCGCCGCGCTGGGCGAGCAGGACACCCTCGCTGAACGCGAGCATCTGGGCGGCCAGGCTGATGTTGATCGCGAGCTTGAGCAGCAGGCCCTGCCCGTTCCCGCCGACGTGCGTGACGCTCCGGCCCAGCTGGTGCAGCAGCGGCGCGACGGCCAGGAACGCGGCGTCCGGGCCCCCGGCCATGATCGCGAGCGTGCCGTCCTCGGCGGACGGAACGCTGCCGGACACCGGCGCGTCGATCATGCTCGCGCCGAGTGAGCGCACCCGCCCGGCGAGCTCGCGGCTCGCCCGCGGGCTGACCGTGCTCATGTCCACGTAGACCGCCCCGGCGCTGAGGCCAGCCAGGATCCCGTCCGGGCCGGACGTGATGGCCGCCAGGGCCGCGTCGTCGGTGACCATGCTGAACACCACCGGCGCGGCCGCGGCCACCTCCCGCGGGGTGCCGCGCCAGATCAGCCCGCGCTCGATCAGGCCGGCGGCCTTGGACTGGGTGCGGTTCGTCCCGTACACCTGGTGGCCCTGGAGCAGCCGGCCCGCAATCGGGCCGCCCATGGACCCCAGCCCCACGAATCCGATGGTGCTCATCGTCGTCTCCTCACGTCGCCGGCCCAGTTGGCCGGACCGGTCCCGGTACGCCCCCGCTGGCCAGCGGGGGGCAGTGGCGGGACCCTCACATCAAAACTGTACTATCAGTTTCGATAGCGCTCGGCACGGGGTCCGTATTCCCGGGAATAGCCCGGGTCCCCGGCCGGTTCGGCTAGATACGAAACGATAAGTTTCGTTTTGGATAGTGAGGGAGACAGTGCCGTGAGCATCCTGACGCTGGGCCGCCCGTCCGGGCCCGGTCCATCCGCGCCCCGCCCATCCGGGCCCCGTGACGAGCGGTCGTTCCTGCTCCAGCGGGCGCAGCCCGCGATGACCGGCCTGATCGACGGCTCGCTGTCCACGCTGGCCCCGGTCTTCGCCGTCGCGTTCGCCACCCACCAGCCGATCTACGCCTTCTTCGCCGGGCTGGCCACCGCCATCGGCGCCGGGGTGAGCATGGCCTTCTCCGAAGGGCTGTCCGACACCGGCGACCTGACCGGGCGCGGCAACCCCTACCTGCGCGGCGCCATCACCGGGGCGGGCACGTTCCTCGGCGGCGTCCTGCACACGCTGCCGTTCCTCATCCCCCAGTACCGGGCCGCGCTGATCGTGGCGCTCGCGACGATCGCGTTCGAGCTGGTCACCCTGGCCTGGATCCGCTGGCGCTTCTTCAGCACCGGTTTCCTGCGCTCGTTCGTCTCGATCGCGCTCGGCGGCGTGATCATCGCCAGCGTCAGCGCGGCGCTCGGGGCCGTCAGCTGACCCGGCCGCGTCCGCCTCTCATCCCGGACCCATCCCCGCCGGGCCGCCGGGCGCACCGCCCGTGCACCGCGAAATTCGGCCGGCCCGCACTGCATCGCCCACGGCGGGGGCAGAATCAGCGGCATGACGCACCGGTGGCTCCACGCGCGCACGGTTCTGGCCCTGCTCCTGGGCATTCCGCTGACGGTGGCCTCAACGGCGGCCACGGCCACCGCCAGCGCCGCCACGGCGTCCCCGGCCCACGGCGCCGGTCGCGGGCCGGTCTACGCCCCGTACTTCGAGACCTGGACGAAGGACACCCTTCCCGCCGTGGCCCGCGCCTCCGGGGCCCGGGCCCTGACCCTGGCCTTCCTCCAGACGCCGGCCCGGGGCTCGTGCTCACTCACCTGGAACGGCACCAAGAAGCAGCCGGTTAAGCCCGGCGGCCGCTACACCGCGCAGATCCGGACGCTGCGCGCGATGGGCGGGGATGCGATCCCGTCCTTCGGCGGCTTCAGCGCCGACCAGGGCGGCACGGAGATCGCCGACTCGTGCCGGAGCGTGCCCGCCATCGCCCGCGCGTACGAGTCCGTGGTCACCACCTACGGCGTGACCCGCCTGGACATGGATGTGGAGGCCAACTCGCTGGGCAACCAGGCCGGGATCGCGCGGCGCAGCGCCGCCCTCCGGCTGCTCCAGGACTGGGCCGCCCGGACCCACCACCGCGTCCGGATCACGTTCACCCTCGGCGTCGAGCCCTGGGGCCTGCCCGGCAACTGCCTGGCCGTACTGAAGAGCGCCGTGGCCCACGGAGTCCGGTTCTCGGTCAACATCATGGCCTTCGACTACTACATCAAGGCCAGCCAGAGCGGCATCGAGATGGGCACCGCGGCGATCCAGGCGCTGCACGGCACGCACCGGCAGCTCGGGCGGCTCTATCCGGGGCTCAGCCAGCCGCGGTTGTGGGGCCTGGAGGGCATCACGCTGCTGCCGGGCATCGACGACTACCCGAAGAAGACCGAGGTCACCTACCTGCGCGACACCAGGGAGATCGCCAGGTTCGCCCGCGCCCACCGGCTGCCGCTGCTCTCCATCTGGGCCATCCAGCGCGACAACGGCGGCTGCCCGGGCAGCATCGACAGCAACTCCTGCTCCGGCATCCACCAGTCGCGCTGGGCGTTCGGCCACCTCCTGGAGGGCTGAGGCCGGGCGAGCGCGGCGCCGGCCGGCCAGGTACCGCGCCGCGCACCCCAGGCTTTTTAGTTCTCCGCAACGAAAACCATCACCCGTCCGCCCCCCGCCCCAGCCGGGGAGTGACGGAGAGCCGATCCGTCAACCGGCCGCTGGGACCAGGTAGGAATCCAGGTGTGCGTCGAGGGCCCGGAGCCCGTCGCGGTCGGCCGGGGCCGCGCGGAACCCGATGTAGCCGTCCGGCCGGACCAGGACGGCCCGGGGTGCCGACTGGGCCCCGTCAGCGGGAAGCACGTCCACCAGGTCCCGCCAGCGGTGGCGCAGCGGAGCCACCTCGCTGTCCGGCACGTCCCCGGACAGCAGCAACGTGTGCCGGGTCCCGGTCAGGCTGGCCCGGTCCGGGTAGCGGTCGCCGGGGCCCGGCCCCTCCAGAACCTGCCCGTCCTGCCCTACGTGCTCGCCTGCCAGCGGGCTGCCGGTGTAGCTGACGTCCAGCATTGACCGGGCCCGCACCAGGGCCGCGACGGCCTCCGGGGTGGGCGGCGTGGGGAAGGAACCGGTCCGGGCGGATTCGGCCGCCGCGCGGGCCAGCTCATGTACCTGGTCGGAGACCCTCAGGACCTGACGGTCAGCGGCCATCCGTTCCACGGCGAAGCTTTTGAGCAGCCCAGGCCGGGCCCGGCCGCGTGCCTCCAGCGCGAGCTTCCACGCCAGGTTGGCGCCGTCGTGCAGTCCGGAGTTCAGGCCCTCGCCGCCGAGCGGGCTCGACAGGTGGCCGGCGTCACCCAGCAGGAAGCGGCGCGAGTCGGCCAGCCGGGGGGCGAGGCGGCGCTGCATCCGGAACGTGGATGCCCAGGCGACGTCGTCGACCCGGACCAGACCGGCCGGGATCCGGCGGCCGATTGCCGCGGTCACCGCGCCCGGGGCGGGATCACGCCCCAGTTCCCCGGCTTCCTGGCGGTCGAGGTCACCGACGAAGCTGATCCAGCGCCCGCCGGGCAGCGGCGCGAGGAACACGTAGCCCTCCGGGCAGCCGATCAGCGCGGATCCGTCCCGGGGCAGCCCGCAGGTCACGCGCACGTCGGCGACCAGGGCCGCGCCCGGGTAGGTCGAGCCCGCCAGGTGCTCGCCCATCGATGCCCGGGTCGTGCTGTGCGCGCCACCTGCGCCGATCACCCAGGCCGCTTCCACCTGGCGTCGCGTGCCGTCCGCCTCCTCCAGCCCGGCCAGGACGCCGTCCTCCCGCTCCGTGACTGACACCACGGAGATCCCGCGGTCCACTCCGCCGCCCAGTTCGGTGAGCCGCTCGGTGAGGATCCGCTCGGTCCGCCATTGCGGCAGGCTGCACTGGAACTCCCACGGGCACCCCGAGCCCGCCAGAGCCAGCTCGGACACGCAGCTGAGGCCGGGGTCGTAGACCCGCGCGAAGCCCACGTGCACTGAGGCCCCGAGCACCCGGTCCAGGCATCCCGCCTGCTGGAGAATTTCCAGCGTCGCGGGCTGCAGCGCCGTGGCCCGCGCCTGCCGGTGCGGCTGAGGCGCACGTTCGACGACGCGGGCGCGTACCCCGTGCCGCGCCAGCTCCAGGGCCGCGAACAGGCCTGCTGGGCCGGCGCCGATCACCAGGACGTCCGTCTCGCCCGATCCCCCCATACGGTCCCATTAGACGCTATCGCCACGCAGAGCACCACAGCGGACACGGAAAGGACGCCGGGGGGCGCGGTCCGTGTCCCGCCCGGGCCCGGGAGTTCAGCGGTCCAGGATGCGCAGCCGCTGCGGGTCATACAGCGGCCCGGTCTGCAGCCGGACCGGGATGTCACCGGCCGGGGTCCGGGCCCGGAAGTCCCCGTTCTTCAGCCAGCCGCCGGTCACCCCGTCAGCGCACTCCACCTGGGCCAGCCCGACGGCCCCGCCCACCGCGTAGCCGTAGGCCGCGGCCCGGACATAGCCCACCCACTCGTCCCCGAGGAACACCGGCTCGTTGCCGAACAGGTCGGCGGCCGGGTCCTCGGCCAGCAGGCTGACCACGCGGCGCCGTGGCGGCCCCTGCTCCCGGGCCTCCAGCAGCGCGTCGCGGCCGGTGAAGCCGCCCGGCTTGTCCCAGGCCACCGCGAACCCCAGCCCGGCCTCCAGCGGGTTGTCGGTGTTGTCGATGTCCACGCCCATGTCCCGGTAGCCCTTTTCCAGCCGCAGGCTGGACATGGCGGACAGGCCGACCAGCCGGAACCCGAGGTCGCGGCCCGCGGCCACCAGGTCGTCGTACACCCCGGCGGCGTACTCGGCGGGCACGTGCAGCTCCCAGCCGAGCTCGCCCACGTAGGTGACCCGGAGGGCGAGGACCGGGGCGTACCCGGCGTGGATCTGCCGGGCGGTGAGGTACGGGAACGCCTCGTTGGACAGGTCGGCGTCGGTCAGCCGCCCGATCAGCGTCCGGGAGGCCGGCCCCTGCACGGACAGCAGCGTGGTGCCCGACGTCACGTCGGTGACGGTGAGGAACTCCCCCGGCCGGGTCGCCCGCCTGATCAGCGGCTCGATCCGGCGGTGGATCAGGTCGCTGGCGATGACCAGGAACTTCTCCGGCTCCAGCCAGGTCACGGTGACGTCGGCGACGATGCCCCCGGCCTCATTGAGCCACTGGGTGTAGACCAGCCGCCCGAGCCCGGCGGTCACGTCGTTGGCCGAGAGCCGGCTGAGCACCGCGGCCGCGTCCGGTCCCTGCACCACGAGCTTGGCCATCAGGCTCATGTCCAGCAGGCCGGCCGCCTCGCGCACCGCGGCGTGCTCGCGCCCCACGACCGCGTGCGACGCCGGCCGGCCCCAATCCAGGCGCGGCGCCGGGGCGTCCTCCGCAGACGCGTACCACTCGGCGAACTCCCAGCCCGCCGAGGCCGCGAAGTGGCCGCCCGCCGCGGCCAGCCGGTCGTGCAGCACCGACCGGCGCACGTTCCGCCCGGTGGAGGGCTTCCAGGCCGGCCACACCGCGTCCCCGAACAGCACACCCAGCTGCTCCACGGTCCGCTCGGCCCGGAACCGGCGGGATGTCTCGTAGGCGTGCGTCCGGTCGATGGCGACGCTCGTCGCGTCCACCGGCGGCACGCCGTCCACGATCCAGTGCGCGAGCATGCTGCCGACCCCGCCGCCGGACAGGATGCCCAGCGAGTTCAGGCCCGCGGCCACGAAGTAGCCATCCAGCTCGGGAGCGGGCCCGAGCAGCGGCCGCACGTCGGCGGTGAACGACTCCGGCCCGCAGAAGAACGTCCGCACCCCGGTTTCCGACAGCACCGGGATCCGGTCCAGCGCCGGTCCGAGGAAGGGCTCCATCCGCTCCCAGTCAGGACTTATTTTCCCGAACGAGAACCCCGCGGGCACCCCGTCGAGCGACCAGGGAGCGGCGACCGGCTCGAAGAGACCCACCAGCATGCCGTCGCCTTCGGGCCGGTAGTAGCCGTAGTTGTCCGGGTCCTCGACGACCGGCAGGTCGGGGTCCATCCCCGGCACGGTATCTGTGAGCAGGTAGTAATGCTCGGCGGCCTGGAGGGGAACGCCGACCCCGGCGAGGGCCCCGAACTGCCGGGCCCACATGCCGGCCGCGTTGACCACCACCTCGGTCTCGATCCGGCCCGCGTCGGTGAGCACGGCGCACACCCGCCGGCCGCGGGTCTCCACCCCGGTCGCGGCCACCCCTTCGACAACCCGGACCCCCAGCTGCCGGGCGCCCTTGGCCAGCGAGGTGGCCACGCCCACCGGGTCGGCCCGGCCCTCGTCGGCCACGTAGAAGGCGGAGAGCACGTCGTCGGTACGGGCCAGCGGCCACATGCCCGCGAGCTCACCCGGCGAGATCTCCACGTCCTCGACCCCGAAGCCGTGCATCCACGCGGCCTCCCGGCGCAGCGCCTCCTGCCGCCGCGGGGTGGTGGCCAGCGAGATGTGCCCGACGGGGCGGAACCCGGTGGAGTGGCCCGTCTCCTGCTCCAGCCGGGTGTACAGGTCGCGCGAGTAGCGGCTGAAGAACAGCGCGGTCTCGTCTGTCATCCCGGCCGACGTGATCAGCCCGGCCGCGTGCCAGGTGGTCCCGGCGGTCAGCTGGTGCTGCTCGAGCAGGACCACGTCGGTCCAGCCCAGGTGGGCCAGGTGGTAGGCGATGCTGCAGCCGGTCACCCCGCCGCCGACGATCACCACCTGCGCCCGGCTGGGCACCGCCCCGCCCGTGGTTCCCGGATCCATCGTCACATGTGCCTCCAAGCCGGTGCTCACCTGGCGTTATGCCTAGCTTGACTTTCCGGGTTATGGCTTTTTGATCTTCGTGTGCGGGCGCCGTGCCTGGGCAGGCCTGTCAGCTGATCTGCATGTGTTCTCGTGTCGGTGGCGGACTCGTGGCCTGGATGGGTGCATGACCTAAAGTATGTCGAGTCTGATCGGCAAGCGGATCGGCGGGCAGACGTACTACTACCTGCGGGAAATCGCCCGGGTCGGCGACGAGGTGACCGGGTCGCGGCGCGCCGATGCGGCAGCGTCAGTGGGCACCTACCTTGCGCTGGCCGCGCTGAACCGGGTGGTGGCCCCGTGCTCGAAGCTGGCGTTCGCCGACTGGTGGGCCAGCACGGCGGCGGACCGGTGGGTCAAGATCCCGGCGACGGCGCTGGACCACCGCCGGTTCTGGGACGCGATGGACGCCGTGTCCCCGGCGCAGCTGACCGAGATTGAGCGGCGGATCGGGCAGGCGGCCGCCCGGCAGTCCGGCCTGGACCTGTCCGGCCGGGTGCTGGACATGACCAACTTCGCGACCTTCATCGATACCGGCAACGAGAAGGTGCCGATCGCCCAGCGCGGCAAGGCCAAGCAGAAAATCCGCCCAGGTCACAGCAGATCTGCATGATCCGGTGAGCTGACCTTCAGGAAGCCCGCTCCCGGCCGCGTGCCCGCGGTATCCCCACCCGGTGCTCCCCTTAAGGCTTCCAGACCTTTAGCCCTTTGCCCACATTGGCAAGGAAGAGGTCGCCGTTGGCAAAAACGGGCTGCGCGAAGTCCGTGCCCCCGGTGACCGGCGTGCCCAGTAGCTGGCCGTTAGCGGCGTTGATGAGGTAGAAGGCGTTAGGAGTGGCGGTGAAGTCGTAGGTGCCGACCGCCATCACGCCACCCCCGTTCAACGAAGGGCTGCCGATCGCCGAGTTCGGAAGGCCGGTCTGCCACAAGATCGCGCCGGTGCTGGGATCCATCTGCAGCACCGAGCCCCGGTAAGACACGCCGTTAATCGTGGTGGGGTCACCCGCCATGTACAGGTGGCTGCCGTCGTAGATCGCCGCCGCCGAGCACTGCGCCGGGCTGGCCGAGGATGACTTAGCGCCGATCCGGGTCTGCCAGGCAACCTGCATGGTGGAGCGGTCCAGCGCATAGTAGATCCCGTTCTTGTTGCACGCACCCACATAGGGCCCGAAGATCGTCGGCGAGCCCCCGAAGTCGCTATCCCCACTGAGCTGGGAGTTCGGCACGGTGAACGAGCCCAGAGGCTGCAGCGTGTTCGGGTCCAACTTGACGATCGAGACCGAATAGAACCGGTTGGTCGTGTTCTTCGGCTGGGTCCCGGTGCTGGCATACACATAGCCATTGCTGTCCACTGCCACGCTCGACCAGACGCCGCCGCCGAGGAAGCCGTTGGGCACCGTGAAGAACCGGGCGATTTCTGACCCAGTTGCCTGGTTATAGGCGATCACCGAACCGCGCGTGAGCGGCTTGTCGCAGTGCGAAGCGCTGCCCACATAGACCTTGCCGTTGGCAACTGTTGGCGAAGACCAGTTGAAGTAGTCGCTGACCGTGGTGGACGGGATATTGATCACCGACCGCCACTTCACCGACAGATTACTGGCATTGAACGCATACAGATAGCCGTTCGGCGCGGCCACGTACACGGTTTCCTGGCCGTCGCTAGGGTCGGTCGTGACCGTGGCAGTGGAGATGAATCCGCGCGCCGCGCATGTCAGCTTCGGCCGGTAGCCGATGAAACTCTTCGCCAGCACTGCTCCGGTCGTCTCGTTAAGCTTGTAAAAGTAGCCGTTGTTCGCGCCGATGAAGACAGCGCCATCCGCGACCGTGGGGCTGGCAAACAGGGCGGGGCCGGGCTGACCGGACATGGTGGCGGCATCGCCCTTCCACTGCCACACCTTGGTGAGGTGGCTCGCGTTAGCCGGGGTGATCGCGGTGTCGGCCGCGTTGTAGGAAGAGTGACCGGCGTTGTAGAGATAGCCGGTCCAGTCGGTTGGAGTTTGCGCGGAAACCGGTCCGGCCGCCGCCAGGATCGAGGCCCCGCTAAGCAGGGCAATAGCGGCCACTACGGGCCAGTTAGCGAAGACGCGAGAAAATCTGAGCATCAGGCCCCCCAAGGTGCGATGCCAGGCCATCGTTGACTCTTGCGCCCAGTCGTCCTCGGACGGGCGATGGGCAGTGAAGAAAGACTCCACTGGCGAGCCTGCCGCAAAGCCAGTTCCGGCGAGTATAAGCGTCAATATCCGCCATGTCTCCCCTGTAGAGCGAAATCAGTACTTGTTCGCCCGGAGGGCATGATCAGCAAGGCCGCGCTCCGCCGGGCAAGCCCGTAAAATCGACGACTTGACGCGGTTCGGCAAACATCCGACGAACTTCTAAGCCACAGGATCCCCTGCAGGGACGCCCGTTCGGGGCGGAAATTGGGGGTGGCTGCTGCCCGCTGGTGCCGTCGGCTGCTTGATCGCCGAGGTCGTTTCTAAGCCGGGCGCTGGGAGCCTGCTCACGGGCTGTTCAGTGTTGCTTCGAGCACGAGGATTAGATTTCTCCAGATGCGCCCTTGGCTCCTGCGGGCGGCGGTCTCCCCACGAGGCTAAGAGGCCAGGTGCTCACCGGAACGCAGGAGAACGAGGAGATAATCGAGCGGGTTGCGGGCTGGATATTGGCGAGGCCGACCTGGTGTGCTGCGTGCGGGTCCCTGATGAGAACAGGCCAGGCCGGCGCCTGCACGAGGTGGGGACCTACTCCGTGATGACCCGCTCGCTGTTGGGGATGGCCGATCATCTGGCCGGGCAGGCCGAAGACCAGCAAGCTGGATGCGGTTTGGCTGGCCAAGGTTGCCGGGCGGCAGATGCTCCACCCGGGTTTCGTGCCGCCGCCGCAGATCCGCAGGCTGCGGGATCTGACCCGTTACCGCGCTGACCTAGTGGGCGCCAGGTTCGAGGAGCAGATCACCCCGTTCGCCGATACCGTAGCCAGGCTCGATGAGATCCCCGGCATCAGCCTGGCCGCTGCGCACGTCATCCTGGCCGCCGTGCTCGGGAACGCAGGCGCCGCGAAGACCGGCATCTTCCCCGGCGAGCCGTACCGGCGCATCGCCCGGCGCCGCGGCTCCAAACGCGCCATCGTCGCGGTCGGCCGCTCCATCCTCGTCATCGCCTGGCATCTGCTCTCCGACCCCGAGGCCCGCTTCACCGACCTGGGGCCGGGGTTCTACGCCACCCCCGCGACCCCGAACGCCGCAAGCGCGGGCACATCCGCCAGATCGAAGCCCTCGGCTGCAAAGTCACCCTCCGGCCCGCCCACCGCCGGACGCACCGCAGTATGGGCACGCCGAGGTGCTGTCCGGGACGCTGCTCGTCCGTCATCCCGGCCGAGGTGATCAACTCCGGCCGCGTGCCACATCGTCCCGGCGGTCAGCTGATGCTTGCTCGAGCAGGACCACGT
>JAOPYP010000301.1 GCA_025964635.1 Actinomycetes bacterium
GCGCCGTCCGGGCGGGCCCGCCCGCCGTCCGGCTGGGGGAGGGTCACGGTGCTGCGCAGCCTGCGCGCGGGCAGTGCGAACGCCGCGCCGACGGCGGCGGCCAGGGCCACCACCGCGGATATCCGCATGCCGGTGGCCATGGCCGAGGTGAACGCGGTGTGCGCGGCGGCCGTCAGCTGGCTGCCGGCCGCGCCGCCCAGCTGGCGGCCGACGGCGTCCGCCGCGGCGACTGAGCTCGTGGCCAGGTGGGTCACCGGCTGCGGCAGGTGCGCCGTGACCAGCGCACTGCCGAGCTTCGTGCGGTACACGTTCTCGGCCAGGCTGCCGACGATCGCGATGCCCAGCGCGCCGCCCACTTCGCGGATCGTGTCGTTGACCGCGCTGCCCGCCCCGGCCTGGTGCGCGGGAACCGTGCTCATGATGGTGGTGCTGGCCGGCGCCATGACCAGCCCCATGCCCGCGCCCATGATGGCCACGGCCACGGCCAGCGGCGGGTAGCTGGTGTGCACGCCGGCCGTGGACAGGTCCAGCAGGCCCGCGCCCATGAGCGCGATGCCGGCCGGGATGATCACGCGGCTGCCGAGCCGCGCGGCCAGGACGGTGGACACCGGCGACACGGCGGCCATGGCGATCGCGAACGGCAGCGCGCGGACCCCGGCGGACAGCGGGCTGTAGCCGTGCACCAGCTGGAGGTACTGGGTGAGCAGGAACAGGCTGCCGAACAGGGTGAAGAAGATGACGGTCACCGAGGCCGCCGCGGCCGAGAAGGCGCGGACCGCGAACACCCGCAGGTCGATGAGCGGGTCCGTGATGCGCAGCTCCCACCAGGTGAACACGCCCAGCCCGGCCAGCCCCGCGGCCGCCTCGGCCAGCGTGAACATCCCGGTCCAGCCGCGGGTGGGGGCCTCGATGATGGCGTCCACGATGAGGAACAGCGCGCCCGCGATCATCAGGGTGCCGGCGTAGTCGAGGCGGTGGCGGCCCGGCTCGGCGGTCTCCGGGACGGTCAGCAGCACGCCGGCCAGCGCCAGGGCCACGAGCGGGACGTTGATCAGGAACACGCTGCCCCACCAGAAGTGCGAAAGCAGCAGGCCGCCCAGGGTCGGGCCGATCACGATGCCCACCCCGGCCACGGCTGACCAGGCAGCGATGGCCTGCGGGCGCTCCCGGGGCGGGAACACGGAGTTCAGGATGGACAGCGTGGCCGGCATCACGAACGCCGCGCCCAGGCCCATCACCACCCGCGCCGCGATCAGCGTGCCGGTGCCGGAGGCGAACGCCGCCGCCGCGCTGCCGATCGCGAACACGGCCAGCCCGCCGACCAGCGAGGCGCGCCGGCCATAGCGGTCGCCCAGCGCCCCGGCCGGGACCAGCAGCGCCGCGAAGCACAGCGTGTAGGCGTCCGTGATCCACTGCAGCGAGCTGGTCCCGGCGTGCAGCACCCGGGCCAGCGTGGGGAGAGCGGTGTTGAGGATGGTGTTGTCGACGACGACCACCAGCAGGCTCAGGCAGAGCACGAGCAGGATCTGCCGCCTTCTCGGGTGACCCTGCGGCCACCGGTTCGGACTGGGCATCGGACTCTCCTTAGCACTGCTGACTTACGGCCGTTGGCTTACGTTCGTTGACTTACAAGCGTAAGCATAGACAGATGAGCTAACAGTTGTAAAGTAGGAACCGTGAACACCGCATCAGGCCTGGTCCCGCAGGCGCCGGGCGCCCCGGTCCCGCCAGCGACCCCGCCCCGGCCAGCGACCCCGGCCCCGCCAGGGACCTCAGCCCCGGCCCGGCGACGGCAGCGCAATGCCCGCGGGCAGGGAGCCAGGCTGACCGAGGACATCGTGACCGGGGCGCTCGCGCTGATCGAGCGGTCCGGCTCGGACGAGGCGGTCACGCTGCGCGCGGTCGCCCGCGAGGTCGGCATCGCCGCCCCGTCGATCTACGCGCACTTCGCGGACCGCGACGCGATCGTGATGGCCGTGACGATGCGCGTCTTCGATGAGCTGGCCGGGGCGGTCCGGCAGGGCGCGGCGTCAGCCGGCCAGGACCCCGTCGAGCGCCTGGCCGCGGGCTGCGAGGCGTACGTCAGCTACGGGCTCGCCCATCCCGCCCGGTACGGCGTCCTGTTCTCCAGCCATCTCCTGCCGCCGGAGGAGTACTGTGCGCCGGTCCCGCTCGGCCCGGACGGCCGCCCGGTGCTGGAGTTCGGCGCGGAGGCGTTCGCGCTGCTCGTCGAGGCGATCGAGAACTGCGCCGAGGCGGGAGTGTCGGGCAGCACGGACGTCATGGCCGACGCGACCGCCGTGTGGGTGGCCCTGCACGGCGCCGTCACCCTGCGCACGGCGCTGCCCGGTTACCCATGGCCCGAGCCGGGGCCCTTCGTCCGCCACCTCGTGCTCTCGCTGGCCCGGATCACGGACGGCTCTGTCGGCGGCTGAACGGCCCCGGCTGAGGGCGCGGCTGAACGGCGCCGGCACCCGCGGCGTCAGCTGCGTCAGCGCCCGGTCACGCCGTCGAGCGCTTCCCGGAGCAGGTCCGCGTGCCCGTTGTGCCGCGCGTACTCGCCGATCATGTGGACGTACGTCATCCGGACCGAGAACGTGCCGCCGCCGCCCGCGTCCAGGGTGTCCCCGAAATCGAGGCCGGCCACGGCCTCGTCGGCCTGGCGCCATTCCTCCCGCAGCCGCGCGACATCCGCCTCGGCCTCCGCGGCGACGGCGTCGTTGAAATCGGCGTCCTTGCCCCGGGCCGGGTCGTACATGGGCGGCACCGGCTGGCCGGCCGCGCGCTGACGGAACCAGGTCCGCTCGACCTTGGCCAGGTGCCGGATCAGGCC